>JAGUVP010000061.1 GCA_020062805.1 Candidatus Bipolaricaulis sp. | reverse complement strand
GGGAGCGCGGTTCGTCCAGCGCTCGGCAGCGCTGGCCACGGTGACCGAGGTCCGCGAGGCGCTTGTGTCGTCGCGGGAGATGTGGCAGCGGGCGGGGCAGCGAGACCTCCTGTTTCTGGACGAGGTCCACCGCTGGAATCGCGCCCAGCAGGACGTGCTCCTGCCGTTCCTGGAGGAGGGAGCGATCCTGTTCATCGGCGCCACCACCGAGAACCCATCGTTCGCCCTTCGTTCTGCCCTCCTCTCCCGATCCCAACTGTTTGTGTTCGAACCGCTCGCCGAGGAGGACCTCCGCTTCCTTCTCCAGCGGGCGCTGGCCGATGAACGGGGATGCCGCGGGGAGGTCACGCTCCAGTCTGAAGCAGCCGAATTCCTCATCCTCCACGCCGACGGAGATGCGCGGCGGCTTCTCACCGCTCTGGAGACGGCGGTGGGGGCACTCGGCCAAGGAGATCTCTCGCTCACCCAGGTGGCGGAGGCGGTGGGTAAGAAGGCTCCTCGCTACGACCGGGCGGGAGAAGAGCACTACAACCTCATCTCAGCGCTCCACAAGTCGGTCCGCAACTCCGATGTGGACGCGACCCTGTACTGGCTGGTGCGAATGCTCGAGTCCGGGGAGGACCCGCGGTACGTCGCCCGGCGCCTGGTGCGGATGGCGAGCGAGGACGTAGGGCTGGCAGACCCCGATGCCCTGCCCCTCACCGTGGCGGCAGCCCAGGCCGTGGAGCAGGTGGGGATGCCGGAGTGCGCATTGGCGATCGTTCAAGCCGCGGCCTACCTCGCGCTGGCCCCGAAGTCGAACGCCCTCTATCTCGCCCACGGCGAGGTGAAACGCGACGTCGAGAAGACGGTCAACGAGCCGGTGCCACTGCACCTCTGCAATCCGGTCACGGACACGATGAAGGGACTTGGCTACGGGAGTGGGTACCGATACGCCCACGACGAGCCGGAACGGGTGGCCCCGATGCCCAGTCTGCCTGAGGGGTTACGGGATCGGGAGTACTACCGCCCGAAGGACGCGGGATGGGAGGGGCGGATCACGAAACGGCTCCAGGCGCTGCGGGCGCTCATCCGCAGCCGGGCCAAGCCCGGGACGGGGGCGTAGGTTCGCCTATACTCAGGCCGTGAGGGTCACGGTCAAGCTGTTCGGGGAGTTTCGCGCGGCCTCAGGGGTAGAGCGACTTGAGCTCGACCTCCCGGAGGGTACAGACTGCGGTAAGGCGCTGCAGAGCTTGGCTGACCAGAAGACCGTCCTGCGGGATCTTCTCTTTGTGGGCGAGGCGCTGCGGGATCACCTCCATGTGTTCGTGAACGGGCGCAACGTGGCCCACCTCCAGGGACTCGCTACGCCTCTCGCCCTCGGCGATACGCTCACGTTCTTCCCCCCGATCAGCGGGGGGTGATCTGTTGCGCCAAGCGTCCGGGATGGCTATGCTGGACGTGCTTCGCGCTGAAAGAAGGGCACGAGGAGGTCGGGTATGGCAGAGGTTCGGCTGAGCGAGGTCACAAAGAAGTTCGGGAACTTCACGGCGGTGGATCGGGTGACCCTCGAGGTCCGCGACGGAGAGTTCGTCGTGCTCGTGGGGCCGTCAGGATGTGGGAAGACGACCAGTCTGCGCATGGTGGCCGGCCTTGAAGATGCCACCGGTGGTGACATCTTCATCGGCGAGCGCCGCGTGAACGACGTCCCGCCCAAAGACCGCGACATCGCCATGGTCTTCCAGAACTACGCCCTGTACCCGCACATGGACGTGTACAACAACATGGCGTTCGGGCTGAAGCTTCGGAAGATCCCGAAGAAGGAGATCGAGCAGCGGGTTCGCGATGCCGCCGAGCTCCTCGGGATCACGGAGAAGCTCAAGTCCAAGCCGCGCGAGCTCTCCGGCGGGCAGAGGCAGCGGGTGGCCCTCGGGCGGGCCATCGTCCGCGACCCGAAGGTGTTCCTGTTCGACGAGCCCCTCTCCAACCTCGACGCCAAGCTCCGTGTGCGGATGAGGGCCGAGTTGGCCGAGCTCCACCTCCGCCTGAAGACGACCACCGTGTACGTGACCCACGACCAGGTCGAAGCGATGACCTTGGGACAGCGGGTGGCGGTGATGAAGGACGGCGTGGTGATGCAGTACGACGACCCGCAGACGATCTACGACCGCCCGGCGAACATGTTCGTGGCCGGGTTCATCGGTTCCCCGCCGATGAACTTCCTCGACGCGCGCCTCGTCTCCGAGAACGGACGGCTCCACGTCCAGGGCAAAGGGTTCAACCTCGTCGTCCCGGAAGACAGAGCGTCGGCTGAGCTGCGGAGCTACGCGGGCAGAGACGTGGTGTTTGGTCTGCGGCCGGAGGACGTTCGCACTCCGGAGATGGTGCGGGAGGAGCGGCCTGGGCACGTGTTCACGAGCAAGGTGCGGGTGCGCGAGCCCCTCGGCGACGAGCTCATCGTGTACGCCGACTGCGCCGGAGACGAGATCGTGGCCAAGCTCGACCCCCATCTTTCCATCCAGCCCAGACAGGAAGTCACGTTCGTGGCGATGATGGAGCGGCTGCACATCTTCGACAAGGAAACTGAACAGGCCGTCGTGTAGACCGGCCTGCTCGTTCAGGTTCTCCCGGTGACGATAGGCAGCGCTAGACGCGCTGCGGCGAGCGGAGGCTCGCCAGTTCCTCCTCGACCACCTGGCCCAGCCTGCGGATACCCTCTTCCAGCTGCTCGGTGGTGGCGCTCGAGAACGAAAGCCGCATCGTGTTGTGGCCCTTGCCGTCCACGAAGAACGGCGCCCCGATCACGTACGCCACCTTGTGCTCGATCGCGCGGGGAAGCATCTGTTCTGTGTCCAGATGCTCCGGGAACCGCACCCAGAGGAACAAGCCGCCTTCGGGCTTCGTCCACGAAATCCCCTCGTCCTTGGGCATGTACCGCTCGAGGGCGGAGAGCATCGCGTCCCGCTTCTTCCGGTAGTGGGCGCAGATCGTGCGCATGTGGCCCTCCACGTCGTACTCTTGGAAGAAGCGAACGGCCAGCCGCTGGGTGAGAGAGGACGTGCAGAGGTCGGTGGCCTGCTTCATCGTCACGACCTTCTCCACGATCTCCTTGGGCCCCGCCAGCGCTCCCAGGCGCAGGCCAGCGGCAAGGGTCTTGGAGAAGGTGAACAGGACGACCACCCGTCCCTCTTCGTCGAGAGACGCGACCGGTGGCACCGGTTTCCCGACGTAGCGCAGCTTCCGGTATGGCATGTCCTCGACAACCACCAGGTCCTCCCGACTGGCGATCTCGAGCAACCCGCGCCGCTTCTCCTCCGACCAGGTGATCCCCGACGGGTTCTGGAAGTCGGGGACGACGTAGATGAACTTGGGGATCTGTCCAGCGAGGCGCGCGGTGGTGATGGCGTCCGAGAGCGCGTGGAGATCCATCCCATCGTCCTCCAGCGGCACGCCGACGAGCTTGGCTTGCATCGCCTGAAACGCTTGGATCGCCCCGATGTACGTGGGGAGTCCAACCAGAACGACGTCTCCTGGGTCGAGGAATACCTTGGCGACGAGATCCAGGCCTTGTTGCGAGGCGCTCGTGATGACGATGTGATCGGGGGGGAACTCCATCCCGTCCTCGGCGAACCACCGTGACAGAGGCTCCCGCAGGGGAAGCTTGCCCTCCGTGGTCGTGTACTGAAGGGTCTTGCCGGGGTTGTTCCGGATCTCGTCCGCGGCGACCTGGGCCAGGAACTCCCGCGGGAACGTGTCCGGATCGGGAAGTCCGCCCGCGAACGAGATGATGTTCGGCTGCTCGGTGAGCTTCAGAAGCTCCCGAATCACCGACCGGCGCGCCGCTTTTGTACGCTCCGCAAACAACGGGTTCATGCCATCCCTCCCTTGGGTCACTGCACGAGCCGAGCGAACAGGGGCAGGAGCCCGTGGGACACCCACGTCCCCAGCGCCGCCCCCCCCAGAACGTCGAGCGGGAAGTGCTCCCGCAGGTACACCCGCGACAAGCCGATCAGCGCCGCCATCGTGTAGATGACCACGATGTTCGGCCACCACGGGAACAACCTCAGCACCACGTACCCCACCGCGAACGCCGCCGTGGTGTGGTTGGACGGAAACGACGAGCTGCTCAGAAACTGGTGATGGAAGCCGCGGCGATGGAACTGCGGACGTGGTCGGCCTGTGATGGACTTCATCGTTTGGGAGAGAAACACCGCGACGATGATCAACCCCAGGCCGATGAGCACCGCAGCGTGGTCAGCCTTGGTACCGAAGGCGATGAGGGCCAAGGCGACCGCGGCCCACAGGTACCCGTACCCGAGATAGGTGGCGGACACGAGCACGGCGTCAAGGCGTTGGAGGAACCGTGCCGAACTCACCGCGTCCATCATCTCCTCGTCCCACGCCCACAGCCGATCCACCCACCGATCGAGGGCCCGACCGATGCGACCGAAGGCGAACGCGAGCGCGTGGGCAGCCATCATCGCAGGGGCGGGAACGCCAGCACCTCCCGGATCGAGGACATGTCGGCGAGCACCATCACCAGCCGGTCCAGCCCGAACCCGATCCCCGCCGCGGGCGGCATCCCGAGCTCGAGATCCCGCAGGAAGTCCTCGTCCAGCGGTTGCGCCTCGTCGTCGCCCGCTGCCCGCAGCCCCTCCTGCATCGCGAACCTCTCCCGTTGATCGTCCGGGTCGTTGAGCTCTGAGAAGGCGTTCGCCACCTCTCGGCCGGCCATGTACAGCTCGAACCGCTCCACGAGGTCGTCCCGGCCTCTCTTCCTCTTGGCCAGCGGCGAGATGTCGAGCGGGAAGTCGACGACGAACGTCGGGTTCCACAACGAGTCCTGGACGCATGTTTCCAGCAGGTGTTCGATCACCTTCCCCTTCGGTCCCTTGCGGAGGGGAGGCGGGAGGGGGAGCCCTCGGCGTTCGATCTCTGCCACGAGGTCCGGGAGGGGTTTCTCCACGTCGCAACCGCTCCCTTCGGCCACGAGGTCGAGGAGTGCGGCTCGGCGCCAGGGTCGGGTGACGTCCACCTCGCGCCCCTGGTACGGGAGGCGGGTGGTCCCGGCCACGGCGAGCGCGCACGCTTCGACGATCCCCTCTGCCAACTCCATCGCCCGCTCGTAGTCCCCGAACGCCTCGTACGCCTCGAGTGCGGTGAACTCCGGGTTGTGCATCGAGGAAATGCCCTCGTTGCGGAAGTTGCGGCCGATCTCGTACACCTTCTCCAGGCCGCCCACGAGGAGCCGTTTCAGGTAGAGTTCGGGCGCCACCCGCAGGTACAGGTCGCGGTCGAGCACGTTGTGGTGGGTCACGAACGGCCGGGCCGTGGCCCCCCCGTAGATGGGCTGGAGGATCGGGGTTTCCACCTCCAAGAAGCCCTGCCGGTCGAGGTACGAGCGGCAGGCGCGGAGCGTGGTCGCCCGCACCGCGATCGCTCGCCGGGCAGCCTCGTTGGAGATGAAGTCGAGGGCCCGTTGTCGGTACCGCGTCTCGACGTCCTTCAGCCCGTGCCACTTCTCCGGGAGAGGCCGCAGCGACTTGGCAAGAAGGGTGAACTCCTGCACATCTACGGTCAGCTCCCCGGTCTTCGTGGTGAACGGCTCCCCAGCCACACCCACGATGTCCCCGAGGTCGAGGTCGGCGAACTGGGCGTAGGCGTCCGAACCGAGCCCATTCGTCGACAGGTAGAGCTGGATCCGTCCCGAACGATCGAGAAGGTTGGCAAACGCGGCCTTCCCCATTCGGCGCATGGCGACCAGCCGTCCGGCGAGACAGACGTGGCCACCGCTGCGGCTGTTGGGGCCGAGGGCACCGAACGCCGCCCGCACTTCCTCGGCGGTGTGGGTGCGACTGTAGCCGTAAGGGTACGGCACAATCCCCTGGCTGCGGAGGCGGAGGAGCTTCTCGCGGCGTGAGGCGAGAAGATCGGCCTCAGCCACGCGATCCTCCTTCAAACCCCCACTGCGTCCGTGGGGCGCGGCTCATGGGAGGTGTTCGCATGGGGCGATCACGGTCAGCGGCGCTCGATGCCCAGGATCTTGTACTTGATCTTCTTTCGTTGGGTCTGAACAGAGATCGTCTTCCCTTTAGAGTACGTTTGGAGAGCCTGACCCACGGGCGAATCCACGCCGATCCGATTCTGGAGAAGGTCTACCTCGGCGGGGGGAACGAGGGTATAGGTTTGCACCTCGCCGGTTTCGATATCCTCCAGAATGGCCTGGGAACCAATCCCGACCTCGTCGGTGCGGAAGTCCTCCTCCGTCATGACCCGGGCTGTTTCCAGAAGCTCGCGCAGGGCGCGGGCCTCGGCCTCGATCATGTCCTGTTCCTGCTTCAGGTACAGGTACTCCCGGTTTTCCCGCACGTCGCCTCCACCGTGGTCCTTCGCATCCTTCAGGCGTTGCGGGATCTCCTGGTACAGTCGGTACTCGAGCCGCTCGAGCTCAGCTTTTTTCTGTTCGTAGCCCTCTTTTGTGAGGAGGGTTTCTCTGGCCATGGCTCACCTCCCGGAATTCCTCGATCAGCCGTTCGCTCAATGCCTGTGGTCGCAGGCCGGCCACCGTCGGGCGGGGGATGATCACCGCGTCCAGGTGGGCAAACGCGTCCTTGTTCAAGCGGAATCCTTCGCGCACCGCCCGCTTCACGCGGTTCCGCGTCACCGCTCCCCCGAGGCGGCGTCCGGCGACCACAAGGAGTCGCGGCGTGGGCTCCTCCTTGCGCAGGATCCGGAACGAGAACAGCGGAGCT
>JAGUVP010000314.1 GCA_020062805.1 Candidatus Bipolaricaulis sp. | reverse complement strand
TCCAACCGCCCTCGTGCTTCGCACAACGCTTGCTTGTTCATGCCTCATGATGCCATGACCAGACAGATCTGACAACTTACGTAACGGAGTAGTGCTAGCCGAGCAGGGCCAGCAGGACGCCCGCCGCCACGGCTGACCCCAGCACCCCCGCGACGTTGGGGCCCATGGCGTGCATGAGGAGGGCGTTGTGCGGGTTCGCCTCGAGCCCGAGACGGTTCACCACGCGCGCCGCCATCGGTACCGCGGACACCCCAGCTGCCCCGATGAGGGGGTTCACCCGGCTTCCCCATCGTCCCAGCAGCTTCGCCATCAGCACTCCCGACGCAGTCCCCACCGCAAACGCGAGGAGCCCGAGCACGAGGATCCCCAGCGTCTCCACCCGCAGGAACAGGTCTGCGGAGAGTTTCGACCCCACGCTCAGTCCGAGGAAGATTGTCACGATGTTGATGAGTTCGTTCTGAGCCGTTCGCGACAGCCGCTCGACCACACCGGACTCCTTGAGGAGGTTCCCGAACATGAGCATTCCCACGAGGGGCGTGGCTGCGGGGAGGAGGAGGGCGCACAGGCCGAGCACGACGAGCGGGAACAGGATCCGCTCCCGTTTCGACACGGTGCGGAGTTGGTGCATCTCGATCTCCCGTTCGGCCTTGGTCGTCAGGAGACGCATGATCGGGGGCTGAATGAGGGGCACCATTGCCATGTACGAGTAGGCGGCAACCGCGATCGCCCCCAACAGGCGCGGCGAGAGGCGTGACGCGAGGAAGATCGCGGTCGGGCCGTCGGCCCCACCGATGATCCCGATCGACGCCGCATCGCGCAGGGTGAACCCGAACCCCAGCCACTCGCTCAGGAGGAGCGAGCCGATGAGGGTGGCGAAGATCCCCACCTGTGCCGCCGCTCCGAGGAGGGCTGTCTTCGGGTTGGCGATGAGGGGGCCGAAGTCCGTCATCGCCCCGATCCCCACGAAGATGAGGAGCGGGAACAGCCCAGTCTCGATCCCGAACCCGTACAGGATCCCCAGGAGGCCGTCCGGACCTCCGATCCCGGCCAGGGGGATGTTGGCGAGGACCCCGGCGAATCCGATCGGGAGGAGGAGCGACGGCTCGTACTTCTTCTGGATAGCAAGCCAGATCAGGCTCAGACTGACCCCGATCATCACCGCCTGTCCCCAGGTGAGGCTGGCCACTCCCGTCGAGCCGAGGAGATTCCGCAACCCCTCTACGAGGTTCACACCTTCACCGCACCCACGCCACGACCTGCCCGGCCACCACCGGATCTCCGATCGCGACCGTGAGCGCGGTCAGGACCCCGGACACCGGAGACTTGACCTCGTTCTCCATCTTCATCGCTTCGACGACGAGCAGGGTGTCGCCCACCTGGATGGTCTTTCCGATCGATGCGGTCACACGGACCACGCTGCCCGGAAGGGGAGAATGCACGGGATGGCCCTCGATTCCGCCGGGGGCAGGCGGGGCGGTTGGATCGCTCGGCGTCACCGCGTACGCGTACTGTACCCCATCCACGATCGCCTGATCTCCCCGCAGGACGACGGTGAACGGTCGGCCGTCGACCCGAACGGTCAGCGACTCCGGGGGAGACTCCTTTTCCACGGGGGGCGTCTCGGCCTTGCGGATCATGACCTTCCCCCGTCCCTGGAGGAACTCCACGCCCTTGGCCCCGCACGCCGCGACGATGAAGATGTTCTCCTCGGTTGTGGGAAGCCCCTCGCGCTCGAGGACTGCCTTCGCAGGTCCGATCCCTTTGGCGGGGTCAGCATCGTTGAGCTCGAGCGGGCTGCGTGTGGTGGGGGCAAGCCCGAGCTGCTGCGAGGCCTGGCGAACAACCTCTGGATCGGGCGGGATCGGTGTGCGGCCGAAGTACCCCAGCACCATCTTGCCGTAGCCGTCGGCGATCTTCTTCCACGGGCCGAGAAGGACGTTGTTGTACGCCTGCTGGAAGTAGAACTGGGACACCGGGGTCACGGACGTGCCGAACCCGCCCCGCCGGACCACCTCGCCCATCGCGGCGATGACCT
>JAGUVP010000294.1 GCA_020062805.1 Candidatus Bipolaricaulis sp. | reverse complement strand
TCGAGCAGGCGCTTGAGGCGGTTGTTGCGGTTGATCACCCGGCGGTACAGGTCGTTGAGGTCCGACGTGGCGAAGCGGCCACCGTCGAGCTGCACCATGGGGCGCAGCTCGGGCGGGATGACCGGCACCACGTCGAGGATCATGGCCCGCGGCTCGTTGACCCGTCGGCCGTTGTCGTCGCGGCGGTTGAAGGCGGCGACGATCTTGAGCCGCTTGATCGCCTTCTGCCGCTTCTGGGCCGAGACGTCCTTGCGCTCGATGACCTCGCGGATCTTCTGCTCTTCCTGATCGAGGTCGATGCGGTCGATCAGCCGGGCGATCGCATCGGCGCCCATGCCGCCCTCGAAGTACTCGCCGTAGCGGTACTGCAGCTCACGCCACAGCGCCTCGTCCTCGAGGATCTGCCGGGAGTGCAGGTTGTTGAACTCGTCCCACGTGCGGGTCAGCAGCTCGATCTGCGCCTCGTGCTCCTCGCGGATGGAGGCCAGGTCGCGCTCGGCAGCGCGCTGGCGGTTGCGCAGCTCGTTCTCCTTCGCACCACCGGCCTCCAGCTCGGCGATCTCCGCCTCGAGCTCCTCGTGGCGCTTGGCCAGCGCGAGCTCACGCTCGTTGACCAGCTCATCGCGCTCGGCCAGGTAGTCGGCCTCGAGGCTGGAGCGATCCTTGTCGATGCGCTCGCGGTCCACCCAGGTGACCAGGTTGGCGGCGAAGTAGATGACCTTCTCGAGCTGCTTGGCCTTCAGCTCCTCGTTGGTCTCGGTGCCCGACAGCAGGTACGCCAGCCACGACCGGGTGCCGCGGAGGTACCAGATGTGCACGGCGGGGGCGGCCAGCTCGATGTGGCCCATGCGCTCGCGGCGCACCTTCGACCGCGTCACCTCGACACCACAGCGCTCGCAGATGATGCCCTTGAACCGGACGCGCTTGTACTTGCCGCAGTAGCACTCCCAGTCCTTGGTCGGACCGAAGATCTTCTCGCAGAACAGCCCATCCTTCTCCGGCTTGAGGGTCCGGTAGTTGATGGTCTCGGGCTTCTTCACCTCTCCGTTCGACCACGTACGGATCTGATCCGCCGTGGCCAGGCCGATGCGCAGCTGGTCGAAGTCGTTGACGTCGAGCAAGGTTCGTCCGTTCTTGTTTGCCCGCATGGGGCCCCAACCCCATGCTCCTCCACGCCGGTGGGGCCCCTACCCCACCCGTGGCCGTCGTTTCCCAGGTCAAGCGATCCATCGCTGCCGTACCAGGCGGTACGGCAGCGAACAGGTGAAGGTCAGTAGCGGCCGCCGGTGCGGCGCATGTCGTCGTCGTCGGAACCGCGCTCGGGCCGCTGCAGGTCGATGCCCAGCTCCTCGGCGGTGCGGAAGATGTCCTCGTCGAGCTCACGCATCTCGATCTCGGCGCCATCCGCAGCCCGGACCTCGACGTTCAGGCACAACGCCTGCATCTCCTTGATGAGCACCTTGAAGCTCTCGGGGATGCCCGGCTCGGGGATGTTCTCGCCCTTGACGATGGCCTCGTACACCTTCACGCGGCCGAGCACGTCGTCGGACTTGATGGTCAGCAGCTCCTGCAAGCAGTACGCCGCGCCGTAGGCCTCGAGCGCCCACACCTCCATCTCACCGAAGCGCTGGCCGCCGAACTGGGCCTTTCCGCCGAGCGGCTGCTGGGTGATCATCGAGTAGGGGCCGGTGGACCGGGCGTGGATCTTGTCGTCCACGAGGTGGGCGAGCTTCAAGATGTAGATGTAGCCCACCATGACCGGGTTGTCGTACGGCTCACCCGTCCGGCCGTTGAACAACTGGGCCTTGCCGTCGGGGCGGATCAGGCGGCGGCCGTCCATGGACTCCGGCACCAGGTTCTCGAGCAGCCGCTTGATGGTCGGGTGCTTGCCGGCCCGCTCCACCTCGTCCCACTTGGCCCCGTCGAACACCGGGGTGGCGATGAACGTGACCGGCTGGGTGTTGGGCCGCGTCTTCGTCTCGGTGCCACGGCGCGGCGGCTGGCCCACATCGGGCTTGCCGTCACCGTTGAGATCCCAGCCCCATCGGGCCGCATAGCCGAGGTGCGATTCCAGCACCTGGCCCACGTTCATACGGCTCGGTACGCCGAGCGGGTTGAGGATGACGTCGACCGGGGTGCCGTCGGCGAGGTGGGGCATGTCCTCGATGGGCAGGATCTTGGAGATCACGCCCTTGTTGCCGTGGCGCCCGGCGAGCTTGTCGCCCACCGAGATCTTGCGCTT
>JAGUVP010000025.1 GCA_020062805.1 Candidatus Bipolaricaulis sp. | reverse complement strand
TCGGCGTTCATGATCGTCGCCTTCCTGGCGCTGTTCTTCGTGACCGGCGCCGAGACGTTCAACATGGTCGAGCTGGCCCGCCTGGTCGGTGAGAACGACGTCGCCCGCAACACGCAGATCCTGATCTTCGGCGGCATGTTCATGGGCTTCGGCATCAAGGTGCCGATGTTCCCCTTCCACACCTGGCTGCCCGACGCCCACACCCAGGCGCCCACCCAGGGTTCGGTCATCCTGGCGGCGGTGCTGCTGAAGTTGGGCACCTACGGCTTCGTGCGCATCGCCCTGCCGATCCTGCCCGAGGGGGCGCAGTGGTGGGCCCCCATCATCGGTGGTCTGGCCTGCATCGGCATCATCTACGGTGCGCTCGGCTGCCTCGCCCAGACCGACATGAAGCGCCTGATCGCCTTCTCGTCGGTGGCGCACATGGGCTACGTGATGCTCGGCATCGCCACCCTCACCGACTTCGGCATCAACGCCGCCATCTTCGGCATGGTCGCCCACGGCTTGATCACCGGCATGCTGTTCTTCATCGCCGGCTCGATCAAGGAGCGGTTCCACACCCTGGAGATCAAGCGGCTGGGTGGTCTGCTCAAGCAGGCCCCGTACATGGGCTGGATGCTGGGGTTCACGTCGATGGCCTCGCTCGGCCTGCCCGGCCTCGCCGGCTTCTGGGGTGAGTTCCCGGCCATCCTGTCGGCCTACAACCCGGCCGAGGGCCTCAACGTCGGGCTGTTCCGCTTCTACATGTTCGTGGCCGCCCTCGGCACCGTGCTGGCCGCCGCCTACCTGCTGTGGCTCTACCAGCGCACCGCCTTCGGCACGCCGAAGGAGGAGTTCTCCCACGAGCACGTGCACGATGCCCACGTCACCGAGTGGATCGCCTGGCTGCCCATGCTGGTGCTCATCGTCGTGCTCGGCTTCCTGCCGGTGCTGATCTTCGGCATGACGAGCGACGCCGTACAGGTCGTCGCCCAGGCGCTGGGACGCTGAGGTCGCCGTGCTGGCAACGTTGGTCGCCCAGGCAGCACAGCTGCCGTTCGACAAGCCCACCATCGACTTCCACGCGCTGGCACCCGAGATCGTGCTGGTCTCGCTGCTGGCGCTGGTGATCCTCGTCGATGTGCTCAAGCTGGAGGATGGGCGTCGCTTCATCGCCCCGCTCTCCGGTGTGGCCATGCTGGCCAGCATCATCCCGCTGGTGTCGCTCGCCCTCGACGGCGCCGATCGCACGATGTTCGGCGGCGCCTACGTGGTGGACAACCTGGCGCTCGTCCTCAAGGCGATGTTCCTGCTCTCCGGCTACGTGGTCACGCTCATCTCGAGCAACTACCTCGCCGAGGGGGACTTCTGGGAGTCCGAGTTCTACCTGATGATGCTGTCGTCGATCCTGGGCATGGTGGTCATGTCCTCCTCCCGGGATCTCATCACCATCTTCGTGGCCCTCGAGCTGCTGTCCATCCCCGCCTACCTCATGGCCACCTGGGAGAAGCGCAACCTGCGCTCGAACGAGGCGGGCCTGAAGTACTACCTCATGGGCGTGTTCGCCTCGGCGCTGATGCTGTACGGCATGTCGCTGCTGTTCGGCGTGTCCGGTTCCACGCTGCTGACCGACATCAACGACGCCATCACCGGCGGCGACAGCTCGACCCCCATCGTGACGCTCGGCATCGTGCTGGTCATCGTCGGCTTCGGGTTCAAGGTGTCGGCGGTGCCGTTCCACTCGTGGGCACCCGACACCTACGAGGGCGCACCCACGCCGGTGACCGCCTTCCTGGCGGTGGCCTCGAAGGCGGCCGGCTTCGTGGCCCTGATCAACCTGGTGTTCATCGGCTTCCTCGGCCGGGCCGATGTGGTCGAGCCGATGATGTGGGTCCTCGCCGCCGCGTCGATGACGGTGGGCAACCTGATCGCCCTGCGCCAGACCAACGTGGTGCGCCTGCTCGCCTACTCCGGTGTGGCCCAAGCCGGCTTCATGCTCGCCCCGTTCGCGGTGGTCGGCACCAACGCCGACGATGCGCTGACCGCCGTGGTCACCTACCTGCTGATCTACGCCGGCATGAACCTGGCCGCCTTCGCCGTGGTCATCGCGGTGTCCCGCAAGACGCAGTCGGGTGAGATCAGCTCCTTCGGCGGGCTGTTCGGCTACGCCCCCGGCTTGGCCGTGGCCATGACGGTGGCGCTCGCCGCGCTCGCCGGCATC
>JAGUVP010000209.1 GCA_020062805.1 Candidatus Bipolaricaulis sp. | reverse complement strand
GTCCAGGACGCCCAAGTCATGCCCTACTTCCTCCACGTCCGCGTCCGTAGGCCCGCGTAGCCCGTTCTCAAAGGCCCGCGGGGGGCAAACATCGGTACTATTATCAGAAGAGGTGATGGACATGGAACACAACAGCCTGGCGTTCTGGATCGTGGCCGCCCTCGCGGCCGGCCTGGTCGTGACGGGGATTCTGGGAGCGAAGCCACCGCTGCAGGTCGTGGACGAGCTCGACCTCTCCCGCTACCTCGGGACGTGGTACGCGGTGGCGAGCATCCCCACCACGTTCGAGCGGAACTGCGCCCAGGGGACCACGGCCACGTACGCGCTACAGCCGAACGGACAGATCGAGGTCGTCAACGTGTGCTTCTCCGCCGACGGACAACGGATCGAGGCCCGCGGCCGGGCGTGGGTCCCTGACCCGAAGGCCCCCGCCAAGCTCAAGGTGAGCTTTGTGAACCTCCTCGGCCTGCGGTTCTTCCCCGCCGACTACTGGGTGATCGACCTCGCCTCCGACTATTCCTACGCCGTCGTAGGCCACCCCAGCCGGAACTACGGCTGGATTTTGTCCCGGACGCCCACACTCCCTGCCGATGCGCTGAAGGGAATCCGGGAGCGCCTGGAGGTCCAAGGGTACGACTGGTCCAGGTTCCGCGAGGTGAACCAGACGATGCATGCCCAGCCGTGACCGAGCCGGTAGCCGAAGGGCGCGCGGGCCGGTACGAGCGGATCCACACCCAGCTCCGCAATCTGATCACTGGGAAGTCGCCGAGCCTCATGACGGCGATGGCCACGATCTGCGCCGTGCTCCACGCGAAGATGCCACACCATTCCTGGACCGGGTTCTACCTCGTGGCAGGGGACGAGCTTCACGTCGGGCCTTACCAGGGTCCCGTGGCGTGCCAGGTCCTGCGGGGAGCAGGCGTGTGCATCACGTGCTGGCGCACCGCCCAGCCGGTGGTCGTGCCCGACGTTCACCTCTTCCCAGGTCATGTCGCGTGCGATCCGCGTTCCCAGAGCGAGATCGTCCTTCCCGTCCTGAAGGACGGTCGCGTGGTGGCGGTGTTCGACGTGGACTCGCACCAGCCGGCCCAGTTCAGCGCGGAGGACATCGCGCCCCTCGCCCGGATCCTCTCCCTCCTCGACCCCTACCTCGGTTCGTGGCGGTGTTGAAGATCCTCTTCAGATCGGCGAAGGCACAGCCTGCCACGTGGCAACGGACAGATCGGGGTAGATGGCGAGCAGTTCGCCATTTCCCAAGGCCGTCCACCCCGGCCCCTCGTCCAGCGGTTCCGAGGCCACGACCACCGCGCCGTCCCCTGTCCGCCAGTGCAACGTGTAGTAGGCTGCATCGCGCGTGTAAAGGCGGAGCGCGTACAGGATGTCTCCATCGGTAAGCACCACGTTGACGGCAGTGTAGTCGCGGATCATCCCGCCGAGCTTGGACAATACCGCCGGTAGTCGCTCCGGAGTTCGTGGCCTCCAGGCCTCGACAAGCCAATCGAGAAGCCGCTGGGAATCCGTGCCGATACCCTCGCCCAGTACGGCCACGTCGCGGATCGTCCCGTTGTGGGCGAGGAACAGCCCGTCCCGCACCAGCGGTTGAGCCTGAAGTGCACCGAGCGTAGTCCGGTACTCGGGAGATGCCTTGCGGGCGTGGGCGACGAGAAGCGTCGTCTGCCTGGAGAGATCGCCAGGAAGACCTTCACTCCCCACCAAAGGTCCGCGCCCCCAGCGATGGAGCCGCATCCGGCCGCAGCCGTCGCGGTACGCCCATCCCACGCCGTCGCGGTGGGGGGCTTGGGCTCCGTGCAGGCTCATCGCCAGGAGACCGTGGGGAAACCCGGATAAGTACCTCTGCAGCGGGGCGGGTTCGCGTGCGCTGACACCCAGGAGGCGGCACATGGACTCAGCTAGCCCTCGACCTCCTCGGCAAGAAACCGGCCCAGTTCGCTTGCCCCGTCGAACGGTTTGCCTTCGTCCTTGGCGAGATCACCTCGTCCGGCGACCCCGTAGTAGGGAAAGCGCTTGATCGTCAGCGGGGTCATCCGCATCGACATCGCAAACCCGAACAGGTAGCGAAACACCTCCATCGGATCGCCCCCCCCTGTGGCGGAGATGAACGCGCACGGCTTGTCCTCAAAGAGGTGGGTCCCCTTGTGGCCTCGCATGTCGTGAAAGTAGGCCAAGCACACCAGCCGCTCGCACAGGGCGACGACCCGGGACGGAACAGGGAAATAGAGCGGAGCTCCGAAGACAATTCCGTCGGCGTCTTCCATCTTCTGAAGGAGGCCTTGGAAGTCGTCCTTCACCACGCACTTGTAGGGCGTCTTCGCGCATACGTCGTAGCACCCTTGGCATGGACCGATCTCCAGTGCAGACAGGTTCACAATCTGTGTGCGAATCTTGGGCTTCGTCTCCTTGACCGCGCCAAGGACTGCCTCCACAAGCTGGCCCGTGTTCCCCTCTTTGCGCATTGAGCCGACAATTCCCAGCACCTTCATCGCGCCACCTCCCGAAGCCAAGGGTACTCCGGCACGCCTTGGGAGAGCAAACCGGACGACTACCGACCACGCTTCCGCGCCGCGAGAAGATCGCGTACGGGAAGGGTGTTCAGCACACAGCTCGCCGTTGCCCACCCCCGCCGAGCGGTGAGAACACCCAGTTCGAGGTAACCAAGCTGGCTCGGCACATGGGCGTCGGTCCCGACGACAAGCTTGACGCCAAACCCAAGCGCGCGCCGGATGAGCTCCGAGGGAAGGTCGAGCCGCTTGGGGTGCGCGTTCACTTCAAGCGCGGTTCCGGACTTGGCCGCTCGGCGGAACACCTCGTCCCAGTCGGCCTCGTAGGGGGGGCGCTCCCCGATCAGCCGTCCGGTGGGGTGCCCGAGTGCGTCCACCCCCTCGTCCTCCAGCGCCCGGCCCAGGCGCTCCGTCATCTCCGCCCTTCCGAGGCGGAGGTGGCTGTGCACCGAGGCGATCACAAAATCGAGGTCGCGGAGAAGATCCCGGGGAACGTCCACCCTCCCGTCCCGGGCGATGTTCGCCTCGACCCCGGTCAACACGGTCAGCCCAGGGAAGCGCTCGTTCAACCGGCGCACCTCCTCGATCTGACGGCGGAGGTCGTCCGAGGACAGGCCGGGAATCGCCGCGGCGAACTTCAGGTGGTCCGTGATCGCCAGGCATGTGATCCCCCGCTCCTGCGCCGCTCGCACCGCCTCCTCAAGGGTCATCTCGCCATCGGACGCGTCCGTATGGACATGGAGGTCGCAGCAGACCTGACCTATCTCGACCAAACGCGGAAGCTTCCCCCGCTCGGCCGCAGCGACCTCGCCGCCATCCTCGCGCAGCTCGGGCGGGATGTAGGCCATGCTCAGGGCCTCGTACACCCCCGCCTCGTCTTCACCCGCGATGGCCGCTCCATCGGCGGCGAACAGCCCGTACTCGGAGAGCTTGAGCCCCCGGGCGACGGCTCGCTCCCGCAGGCGGATGTTGTGCTCCTTAGAGCCAGTGAAATACTGAAGTGCCGCTCCAAACGAAGCCTTCGGGACCATGCGCAGGTCGCACTGGACCCCGTCGCCCAACCGCACCGAAACTCTCTTCGGACCCTGGGCGAGGACCTCCTCGACGCCGGGTAGGGAGCAGAACGCAGCAGCGGCCTCGTCCGGGCGGTCAGAGATCGCCAGGAGGTCCAGGTCACCGACCGTCTCCTTGCCCCGGCGGAGCGACCCTGCCGGCTCGACCCGCGCGAACAGGCCCGTCGCCCGAAGCCTCTGACACAGGTCGCGGGCCAGCGGGATCGCCCGTCCGAGAAGCACCCGCCGCTCGGCGCGCCGCGTTTCCGCGAGCCCCCGCAGGATCTTCTCCTCCAGCTTCTCGCCGAGACCCTTGACCTTCTGGATCCGCCCCTCGCGC
>JAGUVP010000263.1 GCA_020062805.1 Candidatus Bipolaricaulis sp. | reverse complement strand
TGGCCCGCGAGCTGGGGCTCGATCAGCCGACGTTCCAGGCGTGGCCATCCCCGTTTTCCTACGACCGGGTCGGAGCGTTCGTCCTCCGCTACCTCCCCCATCCGGACGATCCCGGGTTTCCCCAATCCCTCGCGGCTACGTTGCGCGGGGTCTTGGAGCGGGTCCCCCGACGGGCCCTCGCCCTGTTCACCTCGCGCCGTCTCTTGGAGGCTACAGCCGCTCACCTCGCGGGAACGCCGCACCTGGTCCAGCGCCGGGATGGGGAGCGGGAAGGTCTTCTCGCGCGGTTTCGGAACCACCCGCCCCCCGTAGTCCTTCTCGGCCTGGACACGCTGTGGGAGGGAATTGATCTTCCTGGAGAGGATCTGGAGCTGTTGGCGGTGGTCCGGCTCCCGTTCCCCGTGCCCACGGACCCCCTGATCGAGGCCCGATCCGAACGGATCGCGGCTCAGGGAGGGTCTCCGTTTCAGGAGGTGTTCCTGCCTCGGGCCGTGCTTCGACTGCGGCAGGGGGTCGGCCGTCTCGTGCGAACGCCCACCGATCGAGGGGCAGTTCTCCTGGCGGATCCGCGTCTCGCCACGCGTGCCTACGGTGACGCATTCCTGCGCGCCCTTCCCATACCGGCGCAGTGGGTTGACGATCCAGACCAGTTGTTCGTTGCCCTCGAGGGACTCTTTCGCTAACCTTGGGCCCATCATGGCCTACGTCCGTTGGAGCCGGTACTTCCTCCCGACCTGGAAAGAGGAGCCCGCCGAGGCCGACCTTCCCAGCCACAAACTGATGCTGCGGGCGGGGCTCATTCGACCCCTCGCCGCGGGGATCTACACCTACCTTCCGTTCGGGTGGCGGGCACTGCGCAAGATCGAAACGATCGTGCGCGAGGAGATGGATGCGATCGGTGGCGCCGAGCTCCACATGCCGGTCGTTCACCCTGCCGAGCTGTGGGCGAAAACCGGGCGGCTGGAAACGGCGGGGTCGCAGCTCGTTCGGTTCCAGGATCGGGCCGGTCGGGAGATGGTTCTCGGTCCAACCCACGAGGAGGTCGTAACGGATCTTGCGCGGCGGGAGATCCAGTCATGGCGTCAGCTCCCGCTCATGTTGTACCAAATCCAGACGAAGTTCCGCGATGAACCCCGCGCCCGGGGTGGCCTTGTGCGCGTCCGAGAGTTCACGATGAAGGATGGGTACAGCTTCCACGAGGACACGGACGACCTCGATCGCTACTACCCCGAGGTGTATCGCGCCTACCTCACGATCTTCCGTCGCTGTGGCCTGGCGACGGTTCCCGTGGAGGCCGATTCGGGGATGATGGGCGGTTCGGGATCCCACGAGTTCATGCTCCCCAACGAGCAGGGCGAGGACACGTTCGTCCTCTGTGACGGATGCGGGTACGCCGCGAACCGAGAGGGGGCGACCGCGGTGAAGGATGCCGACCCCGATGAGGCGCCGCAGGCGGTGACGGAAGTGGCCACCCCCGGTTGCCAGACGATCGAGGCGGTGGCCCACGCCCTCGGCGTCCCGACCCGCAAGACGGCGAAGGCCGTGTTCTACCGAATGGGGAAGAAGCTGGTGTTTGTCGTGATCCGTGGCGACCACGAGGTGAACGAGGCGAAGCTCGCCCGCGCGCTTGGCACAGCGGAGCTCGCCCCAGCCACTGAGGAGGAGATCGCCGCTGTGGGCGCGGTGCCGGGGTATGCCTCTCCTATCGGCATCTCTGGCGATGGGGTGGTGGTCGTGGCGGACGACTCGATCCCCCCCGCGCGGAACCTCGTCGCAGGTGCGAACAAGGAGGGGTTCCACCTCCGAAATGTGAACTTCCCTCGCGACTTCCAGGCATCGCTTGTCGCTGATGTAGCCCTCGCCCGCGACGGCGATCGCTGCGCCCGCTGTGGGGGAACTCTCCGCGTTCAGCGTGGGGTCGAGCTTGGGCACATCTTCAAGCTCGGGACGAAGTACTCCCAGTCCCTCGATGCGACGTTCCTCGATCGGGAGGGGCGGGCGCGCCCGCTCATCATGGGCTGCTACGGAATTGGGATCGGCCGCCTGCTGGCGGCGGTGCTGGAGGCCCACCACGACGAGGACGGGATCGTCTGGCCGGGTTCTGTGGCTCCCTTCCACGTGCTGGTGGCGGTCCTCAACCCGAAAGAACCTGAGCCGCTCGCGTACGCTGCCTCGGTTGCCGAACACCTCGCTCAGGCGGGGTTGGACGTCTTGCTCGACGATCGGGAGCGGACAGCCGGGGAGAAGTTTCACGATGCCAAGCTTCTCGGGATCCCGGTGCTCGCTGTGATCGGCCCGCGCAGCCTGCGCAAAGGGGAGGTGGATCTCGAGCGGAGACGAGATGGAGCGCGCAATTCGGTTGACGCCTCGCTTGACGTCATCCATAGCTCTGTGCAGGATCTGCTTCGTGCCGAGGGTGGTTGAAACGGGCTGACGCCCTCGCTATACTGAGTCTCGCCAAACCAACTACCTCATGAAGGTCTCGGCGATTATCCCAGCATTCAACGAGGCGGAACGCATCGCGGCTGTGCTTGAACCCCTGCTTGCCTCACCCGCCGTGGACGAGGTCATCGTGGTAGATGACGGCTCCACGGACGCAACGGCGACGGTGGCCGAGCAGTTCGCGGTCCGGTTGGTCCGTCTATCCGAAAACCGCGGCAAGGCGGCGGCGATGGCGGCAGGGGCGGAAGCCTCCACCGGCGAGGTGCTGCTGTTCCTCGACGCCGACCTCACCGGCCTCACCCCGTCCCACGTTGAAGACCTGGTTCGGGCCTACGGGACCGGTGATACCGATGTGGTCATTGGTGTGTTCCGGAACGGGCGGATCGGGACCGATCTCTCGCAACGGATCGCGGCGTTCTTGTCTGGGCAGAGGGTGATGTCCCGCGCGCACTGGGAGCGGGCTCGTGGGGCAGTGGAGGACATGGAGTTCGGCGTCGAGACCGCCTTGACACGGCTCGCCTCTAAGGAAGGATGGCGCAAGAAGAAGGTCGAGCTGCACGGGGTGAGCCACATTCGCAAGGAAGAGAAGCGGGGGTTCTGGCCTGGGCTCACCGACCGGATGGCGATGTACTGGGATGTCGCCCGATCGTTCTTTCGCAAACTGTGAGGAGACGCCCGGACCCTCCGGGTTCCGGGAACCGTACGATCTGAATTGCCAGAGGTGATGTGCGATGGAGATGAGCGAGGTCCGCGCGCTGGGGTTGGAGAAGCTAACGGGACTGGCGCAAACCCTGGGTGTCAACGGAAGCGGTGACCTCTCAACGTCCGACCTGGAACTCGCCGTGATGCGCGTCCTGGCGGAGCGGCAGGACCTGTCTGTAGAGGGGATCTTGGAGATCATGCCTGATGGCTACGGGTTTCTCCGCGAACGATCCTGTCTCCCCAGTCGGTACGACGTGTACGTGTCTCCGTCGCAGATCAAGCGGTTTGCACTCAAAGATGGAGACCTCATCCGCGGCCCGGTACGCCAACCCCGGGAGGGCGAGCGGTACTTCGCCCTGCTCAAGGTGGACAAGGTCAGCGGCCTCGATCCGGACCAGGTTCGGAAGCGCGTCGAGTTCCAGCAGCTGACACCACTCCACCCGAACGAGCATCTCATCCTCGAGCACAACCCGGACGAGCCTTCCACGCGGATCATCGACCTCTTCTCCCCGATCGGAAAGGGACAGCGTGGCCTGATCGTGTCCCCGCCCAAGGCGGGGAAGACGACCCTCCTCAAGCACATCGCCCAGGGGATTGAGGCGAACCACCCCGACGTGCACCTGCTGATCTTGCTTGTGGACGAGCGGCCGGAGGAGGTGACGGACTTCCGCCGCTCCGTGAAGAAGGCGGAGGTGATTGCGGCGACGTTCGACATGGAGCCGCAGCACCACACGCGGATCGCCGAGCTGGCGACGGCGGAGGGGAAGCGGCTTGTGGAGTCGGGACTCGACGTGGTGATCCTCATGGACTCGCTCACCCGTCTCGGGCGGGCGTACAACCTCTCCATCAGCCCATCCGGAAAACTCCTCTCGGGCGGCATTGATCCTACAGCCCTCTACAAGCCGAAGGAGTTCTTCGGTGCGGCCCGCAACATCGAGGGGGGGGGATCCCTGACCATCATCGCCACCGCGCTCGTCGACACGGGATCTCGCCTCGACCAGGTGGTATTCGAGGAGTTCAAAGGCACCGGGAACATGGAGCTTGTTCTGAACCGAGATCTTGCCAACCGCCGGGTGTTCCCGGCGATCGACCTCGTGCAATCGGGCACGAGAAAAGAGGAACTCCTGCTTCAGCCAGATGTCCTTCGTCGGGTGTGGATCCTCCGTAAGCTTCTCATCGAGATGCCGGACCCTGGGGCAGCGCTGGAGTTCATCAAGGGCAAGATGGAACAGACGCGGACGAACAAGCAGTTCCTGGAGCTGATGAACAGTGAGTGAGAACCCCCTGCTGGCGGTAGCGCTGGGCCTGTTGTTGGTTCCCCTCCTCTTGGCATCCTTGCTCCCTCCCAGTCCGGCCGGAGGGCCCGTAGTTCCGGTTGCGGCGACGCGGGCCACGTGGTCCACATATACGGTGCAGACAGGGGATACTCTAGCCGGGATCGCCCAGCGGACGGGGGTCCCCGCCGATTACCTCATCGCCAGCAACGACGTGGATCCGTCGCGCCTGAGACCTGGTCAGCAGCTTCTTCTGCCTGCGGGTGGGGTGCTGCACACGGTGAAGCCTGGCCAGAGCTTGGCGGATATCGCCCAGAGCTATGGGGTGGCGGAGAGCGCGATCTTGCTTGCCAACGGCCTCAGCGAGGCGCCAGCGACGGGGCTGCGGATCCTGGTCCCCTCTCCGCCGGTGATCCCTCAAGCTACAGCGGTGGCCCTCGGTAAGGGGACCCGGTTTGCCTGGCCGGCCCGCGGGGTGATCTCCTCTCCGTACGGCCCCCGGGTGCATCCCATCTATCATGTGGCCTCGTTCCATTCCGGGATTGACATCGCGATTCCTGAGGGGACGCGTGTGTACGCGGCGGCCGCGGGGAGGGTGGTCACCGCGGGCTGGGAAGGGGGGTTTGGGTTCCTTGTGGTCCTGGACCATGGGGACGGCTACAGCACGTACTACGGCCACCTGTCGCAGCCCCTGGTTGTGGTCGGGCAGTTCGTGGAGATGGGTCAGACGATCGCCCTCTCGGGGAACACCGGTCTCTCCACCGGTCCTCATCTGCACTTCGAGACTCGTCACGACGGCGTTGCGGTGGACCCGCTCCTGTTTCTGCCGTGATCCGGATTGAGGGCGGGCGACCCCTACGGGGAACTGTGCAGGCCGCTGGCTCGAAGAACGCCGCATTGCCGGCGGTGATGGCGAGCCTGCTCACGGTCGAGCCGATGGTTCTCCAGAATGTGCCCCGGCTCCTGGACGTGGACGCGGCGGTCGCCCTGGCCGAAGCCTTGGGCAAAGAGGTGCGATGGCAGGACTCGACCATCGTCCTCAATGGGGGGCGGGAACTGGCCCCAGAGGCGCCGGCTCCGCTCGTCCAGCGCATGCGGGCTTCGTTCCTGGCCCTCGGCCCGATCCTGGCGCGCCGTGGAGAGGGCCGGATGCCCCTTCCCGGCGGTTGTTCGATCGGGCCGCGCCCGGTGGACCTTCATCTGGCGGGCCTGAGGCGGTTGGGGGCGTCGTTCGACGTGCGGGGAGGAACGGTCCATGCATCCGCTCCGCGGCTGGCCGGAACCACCGTGTACCTCGACTACCCGTCGGTGGGGGCGACGGAACAACTCCTTCTCGCAGGCGCTTTGGCCGATGGGGTGACGGCGATCGTCAACCCCGCCCGCGAGCCAGAGGTCGTGGACCTCGGCCGCCTGCTCACGGCGATGGGGGCGCCGGTGACCTGGCGCGAGGACCGGGTGGAGATTCGCGGCCAATCTGCGTTGAATGGGACAACCCATCGAGTGATCCCGGATCGGGTCGAGGCAGGCACGTACCTCCTCGCTGGCGCGATCACCCGCGGCGCCGTCACGGTCGTCGGGGCGCGTCATGAGCACCTGGACGCGCTGTTGTCGAAGCTTGTCGAGACGGGGGCTGAGGTTCGGGTGAACGAAGACGCTGTCACGGTCGCCCTTGGCGTGAGGCCGCAGGCGGTGAATATTCAGACGCTTCCCTATCCCGGGTTCCCCACCGACCTCCAGCCTCCGATGATCTCCTTTTTGTCAACCGCCTCCGGCCGATCTACAGCCCGGGAGACCGTGTTTGCATCCCGGTTCAACTACGTCGGGGCCCTGGCCCGGATGGGGGCTCAGGTTCAGGTTACTGCGGACACGGTCCTCACCGATGGAGTGGAGACGCTCCACGGCGCAGAGGTCGAGGCCACGGACATCCGGGCTGGGGCAGCCCTGGTTCTTGCCGCGCTCGCCGCTGCCGAAGCGACCGAGATCCGGGGAGAGATGCACCTCGCCCGCGGGTATGCCGGCCTGCCGGAGAAGCTGCGGAGCTTGGGTGCGGAGGTATGCGTCACGGACTGATCCCGACGGTTGAGGATTACCTGGGCCGGCGGGCCCGGGTCTACGGGGGAGAGCGCGCTGTTCTCGCCGACGTGATCCCGCCTGGGTCGGATGGAGCTGAGCGCCTGGCCGAGCTGGCCTCCCTGGCGACCACGGCTGGTGTGCATGTGCTCGCGACTTCTCTGCAGCACCGACCTCGACCCCATCCTGGCACGTACGTCGGGCGGGGGAAGGCGGAGGAGATCCGTGATCAAGCGCGCGATCTGGGTGCAGATACCGTTATCCTCGGCTCGGAGGTCTCACCGGCCCAAGCCCGCAACCTCGAGGAAGCAACCGGTCTCAAGGTCGTCGACCGATCCCAACTCATCCTCGACATCTTTGCCCAGCGTGCGGGGACGAAGGAAGCTGCCCTCGCCGTGGAATTGGCCCAGCTCGAGTACCTCCTTCCCCGTCTACGGGGATGGGGACAAGCGCTCACCAATCCCGGCGCGGGGATCGGCACGAGCGGTCCGGGCGAGACCCGGCTCGAGCAGGGTCGTAGGGCGATCCGCCGTCGTATCCAATCCGTTCGAAGCGCCCTGCGGAAGGTCAGTCAGGATCGCATCGTTCAGCAGGCCCGCCGCCGTCGTGTCGGCCCACCCGAGATTGCGATCGTGGGGTACACCAACTCCGGCAAGTCCACGCTGTTCAACCGTCTTACGGGGTGCAACGCGCCGGTGGAGGATAAGCTGTTTGCGACGCTCGATACGCGGGTGCGACGGATTACGCTTTCCGGGAGGGATGCCCTGCTTGCAGACACGGTGGGATTCATCCGCGATCTTCCCCACCAGCTCATACCCGCGTTTCAGGCGACCCTGGGCGCGGTGGGCGATGCGGCGGCCCTGCTCCTCGTGCTCGACGGCACCGATCCCGCGGTAGACGAACACCTGCGGGTGGTGCGAGAAGTCATCGCCGCGATCGTGGGTCCCGATTCAGCTCCCCCGCCGGTCCTCCATGTTCTGAACAAGCTCGACCTCGTCGCCACCCCCGAGCAGGAGGCTCGCCTTGCGGCGTTGCAGGTGGAGACAGTGCCGTGCGTTGCCCTATCCGCGAGGACGGGTCGCAATGTGTCAACGCTTGAGGCCGCTCTGGCCTCGCTTGTCGTCTCGCGCACATCCCCGGCGGCACCCTCCGTGCCATGAGTGCGATGCGGCCCGAAGGAGGGTCCGAGCTCCGTTGCACCCCCCCCACCGTGGGGTAAGATGGCGGAAAGGAAGGTGATCCCCATGCTTAGGACGTTGGCAGTTGGGGTGTGTGTACTCGGGGTGCTGGGGGGGGCCGCCCCCGTGATCGCGATCTACTCGGGCGGGTTTGGGCACATCGTGGAAACGCGATCCGCGGTTCTCGCCCAGGAGGGCGATCTCCTCCTCGAGGACTTCCCGTTGACGATGCTTGTGGACAGCGTTGTTCTGAGCGGGATCAAGTTGACCCGGATGGAGGCGATGTCAACGCGGCTCCTCACGGTCGCGGATTGGGTGGGAGCGACGGTCGTTGTCTACGCCCACGGGGAGCGTTTCCAGGGTCTTCTTCTTGAGGCTGAGGCCGGGCTCGTGCTGTCGACCGCGGACGGCGTGGTGTTCTTCTCCACCTACGATCGGATCGTGACCTCGCCTGTGGTCTACTCAGGGGGCCGCGATCACCTCGCCCTCAGGATTCGCTACCGAGACGCAGTACCGGGTCTGACCGAGGTCGGTGTGAGCTACCTCGCTGAGGGCTTGTCGTGGACGGCGACCTACGCCGCGGCGTTGGGGGAAGGGATGCTTGGCCTTCAGGGGATGGCGACGTTTGTGAACCGTACTGGGATCGATTTTCTGGGCGCGCAGGTGTCCCTGGTGGCGGGCGATGTGTACCGGCCGATCCCAAAGGTGTCGGACGGGTACGGGATTCGCGCGCTGGCGTCGTTTGCCGAGTTCGACCTTGCGGCGGTGGCTGAGTACCACCGGTATGCGTTCCCGGCTGCGGTCGATCTTACGCAGGGGGTGGCGTTGGTTCCGCTCGTATCGGGTGATCTGGCGTATACCCGTGCCTACCGGTTCTCCGGCGGTCCAGTGGAAGTGCGGGTTCGATTCACAAACGACCTGGCACCACTGCCGGCCGGCGAGGTACGGGTCTACGATGAGGGCCTCTTCGTGGGGGCAGCGACGATCGGTCACACCCCACGTGGCAAGGAGGTCGATCTCGCGATTGGGGCTGCGTTTGACCTGACCGGAGAGCGTGTTCAGGAACTGCGCCAGCGCCTCGCGGACAGCCTATACCGCGACACGTACCGGATCACACTTCGTTCGGCGAAGGATGTGCCCGTGGAGATCGAGGTTGTGGAGAGCATTTCGGGTACATGGACGATCACCCACACCAGCCTCCTCTACGAACGACTCGACGCGCAGCGGATCCTGTATAAAGTCACCGTGCCGGCGGGGGGGACTGCCGAGGTACGGTACACCGTGGAGTGGCGGTACTGATCGCTGCTATGGAGACATTAGAGCAGGACCTGTCCCGCATGCCGGACGGGTACCGGCGGGCGATCGAGAGA
Source organism: Candidatus Bipolaricaulis sp. (assembly GCA_020062805.1). Taxonomy (GTDB): domain Bacteria; phylum Bipolaricaulota; class Bipolaricaulia; order Bipolaricaulales; family Bipolaricaulaceae; genus Bipolaricaulis. The sequence continues at coordinate 2,352 of JAGUVP010000263.1, read as the reverse complement.
GCCCTTGAGCGCGTTCCGGCGCGGAATGGGGTCGTGTCCATTCGTGACCTGTGGCTCGAAACCGCCCTTCCGCTGGATCTGATCGCCGATCTCCTTCAGAAGGACGGGATTCAGATGCCGGCCCATGTGGTGAGGGTGGACCTGGAGCGTCCGCCGCGAAAGAGGCGCCATGGCCGCAAACGATAGCATCAAGTTCGGGACGGATGGTTGGCGCGGCGTGATCGCCGACGACTTCACATACGCCAACGTGAGGCGGGTGGGAGCGGCGATTGCCGGCTACCTCCTGGACCCGCGGCGCGAGCATCTTTCTCCATACCAGGACTGGGGGGTGCCGTGCCGCCCCCCGTCCGCGGGACTCGTCGTGGGCTACGACACACGGTTCATGTCGGCCGAGTTCGCCCACCACCTCGGCCGGGCCGTATCTCAGGCCGGGATTCCGGTGTGGGTTACGGACGCGCCGGTGCCCACCCCAGCCGTGTCTGCCGCCGTTGTGACGAGGGGAGCGGCCGGCGGGGTGATGATCACCGCATCCCACAATCCTTACCAATGGAACGGGGTCAAGTTCAAGCCCGAGTATGGCGGTTCGGCTACGGCTGAGATCACGGCCATGATCGAGTCGCACCTTCCCCCCCGTCCTCCGAATCCCGACGACCGTCGTGTGGAGACGGTGACGGTTCGTGACGAGTATCTTTCACGGCTGAAGAACGCTGTGGACCTGCGCGAACTGGCTCGATCCCCCCTGTACGTGGTTGTGGACGCGATGTACGGGTCAGCGCAAGGGTACCTGGCCGAGCTGTTTCAGGAACGGAGGATCCCCCACCTCGCTGTGCGCTCGACGGTGGATCCTCTGTTCGGGGGGAAGAAGCCCGAGCCGCTCCCTGAGAACGTTGTTCCGCTCAAAGCGGTGATCCGCTCCCTCCGGGCACGGGCTCGGGGGAGGATCGTAGCGGGGCTGATCACGGATGGGGATGGGGATCGGGCAGCCGCAATGGACGAAAACGGCCAGTTTCTCGACACCCACCGTACCGCAGCCCTTCTCCTGTGGCACCTCAGTCGACACCGAAAGCTGACCGGACAGGTGCTGAAGTCGTTTGCCCTCACGGACATGATCGGCAAGCTCGCCGACCTGGTGGGCGTCCCGTGGCGGGAGATCCAGGTCGGGTTCAAGTGGGCAGTGGAGGACCTTGTAACCGGGAAAGCAGCGTTTGCCGCTGAGGAGTCAGGCGGGTACGGGTACGCGTGGCACCTCCCAGAGCGGGATGGGGTGCTGTCAAACCTTCTCCTGCTCGAGCTCGTCGCTGCCACGGGCAAGCCCCTCAGTGCGCTTGTCGGCGATCTGTTCAGGCTCGTGGGCCCACACCACTACGCGCGGCGCGATCTTGAACTCCCGACGCGGCTCGAGGTGGTCGCGCGCTTGGCACAAGCGCCTCCAGAGCGCCTTGCGGATCAGCGCGTGGTGAAAGTGGAGGCGCTGGATGGGCTCAAGCTGAGGCTCGATCGGGGGTGGGTGTTGTTCCGGGCCTCGGGCACCGAGCCCATCCTTCGGCTGTACTGCGAGATGGATGCACCGGACGCGGTGCAGCTGGCACTGGATGCCGCGGAACGGCTGGCGAGAGGGGGCCTTCTGTGAAGGGCGAGCCCTACGATCCTCAGCAGATCGAGAACCGGTGGCGGGATTTCTGGCGCGATCGCGGCCACCTCCGGGCCGACACTGGGCGCGCGGAGCGGAAGTTCTACTACCTGAACATGTTCCCCTATCCTTCGGGATACCTCCATGTGGGGCACGGGCGGAACTACATCATCGGCGACGCGATCGTGCGCTTCCTGCGGATGCGGCGGCACAACGTTCTCAACCCGATGGGGTGGGACGCGTTCGGGCTTCCGGCGGAGAACGCGGCGATCGAGCGGGGCATCCACCCCCGCGACTGGACGCTGCAGAACATCGCCTACGCCAAGGACCAGTTCCGGGCGTGGGGGATCGCGTACGATTGGGACCGCGAGGTCACGACCTGCCTTCCCGACTACTACCGCTGGACGCAGTGGCTGTTCCTCAAGCTTTTCGAGAACGACCTCGCCTACAAGAAACGGGCGGATGTGAACTACTGCCCGAGCTGCCAAACCGTGCTCGCCAACGAGCAGGTCGTCGGTGGGGAGTGTGAGCGGTGCGGGACGGCGCCGGAGCGGAGGACTCTCGACCAGTGGTTCTTCCGAATCACGGCGTACGCGGACCGCCTGCTGGCAGACCTGGCCCAGCTTGACTGGCCCGAGCACGTGAAGAAGATGCAGGAAAACTGGATTGGCCGCTCTGAGGGCGCGACGATCACCTTTCCCACCGAGATCGGCGGCGCGATC
>JAGUVP010000255.1 GCA_020062805.1 Candidatus Bipolaricaulis sp. | reverse complement strand
AGTCGAGGGTACGATGGCTAGGGAAAAGATCAGGATCAAAGTACAGAGCTACGACCACGAGCTCGTAGACGCCGCCGTGCGGAAGATCGTGGACACGGCAATGGCGAGCCGAGCCAAGGTGAGCGGTCCCATTCCGTTGCCCACAGAGCGGCGGCTGTACGCCGTCCTGCGCTCGCCTCACGTCGACAAGCGGTCCATGGAGCACTTCGAGCGCAAGGTCCACCGGCGGCTGATCGACATCAAGGAGCCCACGGCCGCCACGATCAACGCGCTGATGGAAGTCGAGCTCCCGACCGGGATTGACATTGAGATCAAACTGTGAGGAATGAGATGCCACTCGAGCTGATCGGGCGCAAAGTCGGGATGACGCAGTGGTTCGATGGGGACGGTCGAGCTGTTGCGGCCACCGTGATCCAGGTTGAGCCGTCGGTGGTCGTTGAGGTGAAGACGGCCGAGCATCATGGGTACGCGGCCGTGCAACTCGGCGCCGGCGCGATCTCTGAGCGGAAGGTCAAGCGGCCCATGCTGGGCCGCTTTCGCAAGCTCGGCGTTTCCCCGCGAAAACACGTCTACGAGGTGCGGGTGCAAAACCCGGACGAATTCTCCGCTGGGGCGGAAGTGGGGATCGATCTCTTCTCGGCAGGGGAAAAGGTAGACATCACCGGGATCTCCAAGGGGAAAGGGTTTCAGGGGACGATCAAGCGATGGGGGTTCCACTCGCGGCCCAGGTCTCACGGGCACAAGTGGTTCCGGCGGCCCGGAGCTGCGGGGCGGGGGCTGGGCAAGGTCGTCAAGGGAAAGAAGTACCCTGGGCATGACGGAACGGAACGGGTCACCGTGCGCAACATGGCGGTACTCGCCGTCGATCCGGGACGGAAGCTCCTGGTGGTTCGGGGATCTGTCCCTGGCCCGCGGTCGGGCACGCTGCGAATAAGGAAACACAATGCCTAACGTCTCCCTGCACAGGTTTGATGCTTCGACGGGCAAGGCAGCCGAAACGGTTCTATCGGAGGCGGTGTTTGGCCAGCCGGTGTCGGCGGACCTCCTCCACCGTGCCGTGCGCATTCAGCTTTTGAACAAGCGCCAGGGCACGGCGGCCACGAAGACCCGGGGCGAGGTGTCGGGCGGCGGACGCAAGCCGTGGGCCCAGAAGCACACAGGTCGGGCGCGTCACGGTTCGACACGGTCCCCGATCTGGCGCCACGGGGGCGTGACGTTCGGGCCTCGGCCACGGGAGTGGGATCTCGTTCTTCCGACCCGAATGCGGCGAAAGGCCCTCGCAACCGCGCTGTCCGCTCGCTTCCAGGACGGGAAGGTCCAGGTCATTGACCGGATCGGGTTCGCCAAACCGCGAACAAAGGACGCGATTGACCTTCTCGATCGATTGTCCTGCCCGCCGAAGACGCTCATCATCGTGGCCCCTGAGGAATACGGCGTTCCAGTGGCAAAATCGTTCGCCAACATCCCCGGTGTGACCTGCGCCCGCGCCGACGCCATCACTGTGTACGAGGTGCTCGGTCACGACGGGATCCTGCTCACCGCGGATGCGGTTCGGACATTGGAGGAGCGACTGAGCGATGGCGAATAGAGAGCGGCATTTGGAGGATATCGTGATGCGCCCAGTTCTCTCCGAGAAGACCTGGCGGGGGATGGAAGAAGGGAAGTACACGTTCGAGGTGGCGATGGATGCGGGTAAGCAGGAGATCCGCACTGCGGTCGAAAGTCTGTTTAGGGTGAAGGTCGCACGGGTGTGGGTCATGAACCGGTCGGGCAAGCCGCGCCGAACCCGCCTGGACCGACGTCACGGGCGGACTTCAGGTGAGCGGCGGGCTATTGTCAAGCTCGCCCCGGGCCACAAGATTGACATTGTGGGGTGAGGTGATATGGGCCTGAAGAAGCGCAAGCCTGTTACGCCCGGGCAGCGCCACGCGGTGGTCCCCGACTATGTGGATCTCACGGGGGACAAACCCGAGAAAGGGCTGTTGGCCCCGCTCTCGCGCAGCGTGGGCCGCAACAACCAAGGGCGGATTACGTCCCGGCATCGGGGCAGCGGCCACAAGCGGCGCTACCGGTGGATCGACTTCGCCCGGGAGAAGACCGGGGTTCCAGCGCGGGTTGTCTCGGTGGAATACGACCCCAACCGGTCTGCTTGGATCACCCTTCTTCACTACGCGGATGGGGAGAAGCGGTACATCCTTGCACCGCTCGAACTCCGGGTTGGCGACACGGTTGAGGCAGGGGCGAATGCTGAGCCGAAGGCGGGCAATGCTTTGCCGTTGGAACGGATCCCAGCCGGGACGTTCGTGCACAATGTGGAGCTGCGACCCGGTTCGAAGGGCAAGATCGCTCGGGCGGCAGGCACAGCGGCTCAGCTGTTGGGGCGCGAGGAAGACCGGGCCATTCTCCGGCTTCCGTCGGGAGAGATCCGCGTGTTCGCGTTGGGGTGCATGGCCACGGTGGGCCGGGTCAGCAACCCCGATCATAAGAACGTGCGCCACGGCAAGGCGGGCCGGGTGCGGCACCTCGGGCGACGTCCGAGCGTGCGTGGGGTGGCGATGGGAGCCGACGATCACCCGCACGGAGGCGGCGAGGGTCGCACCGGTGAGGGTCGACCGTCGAAGACGCCATGGGGAAAGCTCGCCCGGGGCGTGCCCACACGCAAGGACAAGGCGAGCGACAGCAAGATCCTCAAGAGGAGGAAGTGACATGGCGCGGTCGAAGAAGAAGGGACCCTTTGTGGCTCCCGACGTTCTGGAGAAGCTGGCCAAGCTCAAGCGTGGGGAGATCACGGAGATCATCACGTGGGCCCGAAGCTCGATGATCACGCCGGAGATGGTCGGGGTCACGATCCGTGTTCACAACGGACGCACGCACATTCCGGTTCGCGTGACCGAGGCCATGATTGGACACCGTCTAGGGGAGTTCGCTCCCACTCGCGTGTTTCGCGGCCACGGCGGCGTGAAGAAGAAGACAGCGGTGCCGAAGTGATCGAGGTGACAGGATGCGGGAAGCAATAGCTAAAGCGCGCTTTGTCCGGATGTCCCCTCTCAAGGCACGCCTTGTGATCAACGAGATCCGCGGGAAGCCCGTGACAGAGGCGAGGCGGATTCTGGCCCTGTCACCGAAGAAGGCAAGCCGCTACATCCGTAAGGTACTGGACTCGGCAGTGGCCAACGCCGAGCACAACTTTGAACTGGACGTGGAGAGGCTCTCCGTGGTGAGCGCGGTGGTGGATGAGGGGCCGCGGATTCGACGGTTGAACCCGCGGGCATTCGGGCGGGCCGATATCGTGCGGCGGGCGATGGCCCACATCACCGTGGCCGTGGCGGAGAAGGAGGAGTAGTGGGTCACAAGACGCATCCGGTGGGGTTCCGGATTGGGGTGCTGAGGAAGTGGCGCTCGAACTGGTTCGCATCTGACACCCAGGTCCCGGAGTACGTGGCCGAGGACTACCGTCTCCGAGCGGAGATTCACAAGGCGTACAAGGGTTCAGGGCTTGCCGAAACCCTCATCGAGCGGACGACGGAGGGACGGGTTACGGTGACGATTCGCGCGGCGCGGCCCGGGATCATCATTGGGCGGGGAGGAGCAGAGATCGCTGCGTTGCAGGACAGGCTGTCGCAGCTTACCGGGCGCGAGGTCAGGATTGGGGTGATGGAGGTCGAGCGCCCCGAGCTCGAAGCCCCGCTTGTGGCCCAGGATGTTGCCTTCCAGATCGAGAACCGGATCAACCCCTACCGGGCGATGAAGGAGACCTTGCGTCGGATCATCGCCGCTGGGGCCCAGGGGGCGAAGATCCGCATCTCCGGACGCCTCGGAGGCGCTGAGATCTCTCGATCGGTGGAGATGAAGGAAGGGCGTGTTCCCCTGCACACCTTGCGGGCCGATGTGGACTACGGGCTAGCTGAGGCGTGGACAAAGTACGGCGTGATCGGGGTCAAAGCGTGGGTGTTCCGCGGCGAGGTTTGGTCTATGTCCGACCGCTCCGGGTCGGAGGTGAAGTGAGATGCCCGCCCTCTTCCCCAAGCGAACGAAGTACCGCAAGCAGCATCGTGGACGGATGAAGGGGATTGCCAGCCGTGGTGCGGAGGTGGCGTTCGGGGAGTTCGGGATCCAGGCTCTTGCCCCGGCGTGGATCACCAGCCAGCAGATTGAGGCGGTGCGCACGGCTCTTGCCCGTGGCACCCACCGCGGGCGGGTGTGGGTCAGGATCTTTCCGGACAAGCCGTACACGAAGCTTGCTGCCGAGTCGCGAATGGGAAAAGGAAAAGGTGAAGTGGTGAACTGGGTTGCGGTGGTTCGGCCGGGGCGGGTCATGTTCGAGTTCTCGGGAGTGACCGAGGTCGAGGCCAAGGAGATCCACCGCCGCGTATCCTGTAAGCTGCCGATTCCAACTCAGCTCAGGGCTCGGTTCCAGTTGGGAGGGGAGCGATGAACGCCCGGGAACTGCGAGAACTCTCTGCTGATGAGCTTCAGGCTCAGGTGGGGGAGAGCAAGAAGAAGCTTTTCACATTGCGGTTTCAGCTCGCTTCAGGGCGACTGACGAACACCGCTGAGATCGGGAAGACGAAGCGCGACATCGCCCGTGCGTTGACCCTGCTCGAGGAACGGGATCATGCGTAGACAACGAGTTGGTCGGGTGATCAGCAACTCGATGATGAAGACAGTGGTTGTGGTGGAAGAGCGCCTTGTCGAGGCCCCTCTCTACCACAAGCGGCAGCGGCGACGCACGAAGTACTACGCGCACGACGAGGCAGGCCAGGCGCGGGTGGGAGACGTCGTGCGCATCGAGGAGGCGCGTCCTCTGTCCAAACTTAAGCGGTGGCGGCTGCTGGAGATCATGCGCCGCGCGGAAGGGTGAGACGATGATTTTCCCAACGACACGGCTGGGTGTGGCCGACAACACCGGGGTCAAAGAAGTGGAGTGCATCAACGTGCTGGGCAAGAAGAGCCAAGCGGGGATTGGCGATATCGTGGTCGCCTCGGTCAAGAAGCGGATCCCGACTTCGGAGTTCACGAAAGGAAACATCGTGCGCGGGGTGGTGGTGCGGACTCGGGTTGCCTTTCGCCGCGACGATGGGAGCACGATTCGCTTCGACGACAACGCGGTCGTGCTGGTGGATAAGACCTTGCAGCCGCTGGGGACCCGGGTGTTCGGGCCTGTGGCGCGTGAGCTGCGGGAGCGGGGGATGATGCGGATCATCTCCGTCGCCCCAGAGGTCGTGTAGGAAGCGGGGAGGAGCGATGCGGAAGGTGCGCAAGGGGGATCGGGTCAAGGTGGTCTCGGGCGAGGACCGGGGCAAGGTCGGCAAGATCCTCCAGGTATTTCCCGAGAAGGACCGCGTCCTGGTGGAGGGGGTCAACATCGTGACCAAGCACCAGCGTCCCACCCAGGCGGTGCGCGAGCCGGGGATCATCAAGCGGGAGTCTCCGCTTCACGTGTCCAAGGTGAAGGTGGTGTGTCCGGAGTGCAGCGTCCCCAGCCGATTGGGCGTGGTCGTGGTGGACAAGCAGAAACTGCGCCGCTGCAAGCAGTGCGGGGCGACATTCTAAGGCCATGCTCTACACACAGTACCGAGAAGAGATTGTGCCAAAACTGATGAAGGAGCTTGGGCTCTCGAACGTGATGCAAGCGCCGAGGGTGACCAAGGTGGTTATCAACATGGGCGTGGGCAAACACGATGACCCGAAGATCCTAGAGGGGTCCGTGAAAAACCTGTCTCAGATTGCGGGACAGAGGCCCGTGGTGACACGCGCCAAGCGCGCGGTCTCCGACTTCAAGATCCGTCAAGGCGATGCCATTGGGTGCATGGTGACCCTGCGCGGCCTGCGGGCGTACGAGTTCCTGTACAAGCTGTTCAACGTCGCCCTCCCGGGAATCCGCGATTTCAAAGGGGTCTCGCCCGACGCGTTCGATGGACGTGGGAACTTCTCGATCGGCATCACAGAGCAGATGGTGTTCCCCGAGATATCGTACGATGATGTGGTGCGCGCACAGGGGATGGACATCACGATCGTGACCACCGCACGGACAGATCGCGAGGGCACGGCGCTGTTGTCTGGGTTGGGCTGCGCATTCAGAAGGGATTAGGGGGAGAGATGGCACGAAAGGCGATGATCGAGAAAGCGGCCCGGCGCCCGAAGTTCGCGGTGCGCAAGCACAACCGGTGCCAGCTGTGCGGGCGATCGCGGGCGTATATCCGGGATTTCGGCCTGTGCCGGCTTTGTTTCCGCAAGCTTGCGCTGGACGGACAGCTTCCCGGCGTGAAGAAGGCCGCGTGGTGAGGAGGCTATGATGGTTGGCGACCCGATTGCTGACATGCTTGCTCGGATCCGCAACGCCTTGGCCCGTTCCAAGGAGGAGGTCGCGATGCCCTCATCGCGGATGAAGGTGGACAGTGCCCGGATTCTTACAGAAGAGGGGTACATCGAGTCCTATGCCGTAGAGGAGGGCGAACCCTGTCCGACACTGCGCTTGAAGCTGAAGTACCGGCGAGAGGGAACTCGCTTTCGTCGGCCAGCGATCCAGGGATTGCGACGGGTCAGCACTTCGGCCCGCAGGGTGTATCTGGGAACGGACGAGATTCCGAGAACCCGGGGGGGGTTGGGGACCGCCGTGATATCGACCTCGCAGGGTGTCATGACGGGCCGCGAGGCTCGGCGACGGGGGATCGGCGGCGAAATCCTGTACGAGGTGTGGTGAGATGTCCAAGATTGGGAAGAAACCTATTCGGATTCCGCAGGGGGTTGAAGTCCAGATTCAGCCAGGGCGGGTCATGGTCCGTGGTCCGCATGGGACTCTGGAATGCCCTTACCAGACGGAGTTCGTGTCCATTGAGGTTGTTGAAGGAGAGGTCGTTGTGACGCGCAAGGCGGAGCGCGCGCCGTTCCGTGCGCGGCATGGCTTGTACCGATCCCTCATCGCGAACATGGTTCGCGGTGTGACCGAAAAATGGCAGAAAGAGCTGGAAATCCAGGGCCTGGGATACCGCGCTCGGGCAGAGGGGAAAGCTCTCGTCATGGAGCTCGGTTATTCCCACCCCGTGCGGTACGAGATTCCCGATGGTATCGAGTTCTCAGTCCCAGATCCCAACAGGATTGTGGTGCGGGGGATTGACAATCGCCTTGTGGGTCAGGTCGCGGCGGACATCCGGGCATTCCAACCTCCGGAGCCGTACCGGGGCACCGGCATCCGCTACCGCGGAGAGGAGATCATCCGCAAGGCGGGCAAACTGGGGGCGAAAGCGTAACAGCCATGATTAGGAAGACTCGCAAGGAACATCGACTCAAGCGGAAGGCGCGCATCCGGCGCCGCGTGCACGGCACCGTGGCCCGCCCGCGCCTTAGCGTGTACAAGAGCCTCCGCCACGTCTACGCGCAGCTCGTAGATGACGCCAGCGGGCGGACGCTGGCCTCGGCTTCCACGATGTGCCCGGAATTGCGTGATCAAGGCGTGAAGAACACCGTGGACGGGGCGCGCGCAGTGGGAACGCTCGTGGCGCAACGGGCGCGGGAGAGCGGAATCCGACAGGTTGTGTTTGATCGCTCGGGCTACCCGTACCACGGCAAGATCCGTGCCCTGGCCGAGGCGGCCCGCGAGGGAGGGCTAGAGTTCTGATGGCGAGGTACCCGGAGCAGCCAGCACACGAAGTCATCGACATCCGCCGGGTGGGCAAAGTTACAAAGGGCGGAAAGCGCCTTCGGTTCCGCGTTACAGTCGTTGCAGGTGACAGCGCGGGCCGGGTTGGGGTGGGGGTCGGCAAATCCGTCGAGATTCCCCAGGCCGTGCAGCAAGCGATTCGGGACGCGATGAAGCACTTGATATCTGTCCCGATTCAAGACGGAACGATCCCCCATGAGGTGCGGGGGGCGTTCGGAGCGGCCAAAGTGCTGTTGCGACCGGCGTATCCGGGCACCGGCGTCATTGCGGGGAGAACGGTGGGAGCGGTGTGCCGCATCGCCGGGATCCGCAACATCCTCACGAAGGCCCTTCGCTCGACCAACCCGCTCAACCTGGCGCGAGCGACCCTGGACGGGTTCTGCCAAATGGAAGGTGTGGAAATGGTCGCGGTCCGACGGGGAAAGACCGTCGAGGAGATCTTGGAGGTCGAGGATGCTGAGACTCGATAACCTGCGACCAACCCCGGGGAGCAAGCGTGGGCGGAAGCGCGTTGGACGAGGGTACAGCTCGGGCCACGGTGGGCACGAGTGCGGCAAGGGAACGAAGGGCCAGAACTCCCGTTCTGGGGTCACGGTCCGCCCAGGGTACGAAGGTGGGCAAACGCCGTTTTGGATGAGGTTTCCGAAACGCGGGTTCCACAACGTGGGACGGATCGAGTACGCCGTGGTGAATGTGGGCGACCTGGATGCCCAGTTTGCAGCAGGCGATGAGGTGTCGTTGGATGTGCTCGCAGCTCGGGGCCTCGTCAAGAACCCCAAGTGTGGTCTGAAGGTCTTGGGCCAGGGCGAGCTGACGAAAGCGCTGGTGGTGAAGGCGGACCGGTTTAGCCAGAAGGCGCGGGAGAAGATCGAGGCCGCCGGCGGTCGCGCAGAAGGTGAGCCGTCGTTGTCGGCGGATGCAGGCTCGGGCGAGGAGGCGTAGGTGCTGGGACGCATTCAGCAGCTGTTTGCCGTTGAGGAACTGCGGCGGAGGATTCTCTACACCTTGGGGATGCTCCTTGTGTTCCGAATCGGGGCTCACATCCCCGTTCCGGGCGTGGACACGAAGCAGCTTGCCGATGTGCTTTCCGGCGCGTTCGGAGCAGGTTTGTTTCAGTTCATCAACCTGTTCACAGGAGGAGCCCTCCAGCAGTTCTCGCTGTTCTCGCTTGGCGTGATTCCGTACATCAACGCCTCGATCATCTTGTCGCTCCTCATCCCGGCGTTCCCGAAGCTGAAGAAGCTCCAGGAAGAGGGTCGGGAAGGCCGGAAGAAGCTCACCCAGTACACGCGGTGGGGAACGGTTGCCCTGGCGCTTGTCCAGTCCTACGCGATGGGCGTTCTTGTGGTTCAGTACGGACTGGCCCAGCCATCCGTGGGTTTCTTCCTGAGCACGATCATCACCCTCACCGCGGGTTCGGTCTTCCTGATGTGGGTCGGGGAACGGATGACAGAAAACGGCGTGGGGAATGGAATTTCAATGCTGATTATGGCCGGGATCGTGGCCCGCTTCCCCGCGGAGATCCAGCAGGCGGCGCTGGAGATCTCGGCGGGCACGGTTCATCCATTGTGGGGGATCGGCCTGATCGGCATGTTCGTGGCCGTGGTCGCCCTCACCGTCATCATCCAGCAGGGCCAGCGCAAGATCGTCATCCAGTACGCCAAGCGCACCTCAGGGCGACGGGTGTACGGCGGGCACACGACCCACCTGCCGCTGCGGGTGAACCAGGGCGGCGTGATCCCGATCATCTTCGCCTCAGCGATCCTCACCCTCCCCAGCTCGATCGCGACCTGGATTCCCCAACTGAACTGGCTCCAGAGTTACGTTGCTCCGGGGAGCACGATCTACCTCGTGGCTTACGTGCTCCTCATTTTCTTCTTCACCTACTTCTACTCGTCGCTCGTGTTTGACCCCAACGACATCGCGAAGAATCTCCGCGAGGCAGGCGGGTTCGTCCCTGGGGTTCGGCCCGGGCAACCCACGGCGGGCTATCTGGGATCGGTGACGAACCGACTCCTCCTCGTGGGCGGAGTGTTCCTAGCCGGGATCGCCGTGTTGCCGTTCATCTTCTCGGCCCTATCCGGCATGCGGGGATTCTCGATTGGCGGTACATCGATCCTCATTCTTGTTGGCGTGGGCATTGACACGATCATGCAGATCGAGGCTCACCTCGTGATGCGCCAGTACGAGTCCCTTGTCAAGGGGTCCGCGTTCCTGGGGAGGAAAGGTCTGTGAGGAACGTCGTTCTCCTCGGTCCGCCCGGGGCGGGAAAGGGGACGATCGCGGTCCGAGTGGCGAAGGAGGCGGGGCTTCTCCATCTCTCGACGGGCGACGTTCTGCGGGACGAGGTGGCACGGGGTACTGAGCTCGGGCAGCGCGCCCGAACGTTCATGGAGCGAGGAGAACTCGTGCCGGACGCCGTGGTGTTGGCGATGGTTCAGGAAAGGGTGAAAGGCCAACAGGGCGTGCTCCTCGACGGCTTCCCGCGCACGCTGGCCCAGGCTGAGGGATTGGCCGAGTTCCTCCCGGTACACGTGGTGGTCAACCTCGCTGTAGCGAAGGACGAGGTCGTGCGGCGGCTGGGGAGCCGACGGGTGTGCAGGGCGTGTGGGGCGGTGTACAACGTTGTCACCCAACGGCCGCGCACCGAGGGACTCTGCGATCGGTGCGGTGGGGAGCTTCGTCAGCGGCCGGACGACACACCCGAAGTGGTGGCGCGCCGGTACGAGGTGTACGAAAAGGACTCGCGTCCCCTCGTCGAGCACTACGCCCGTCAGGGTCTGCTCAAAGCGGTAGACGCCGCTCGATCGCCCGACCAAGTGGCTGCCGACGTTGCCAAGATACTCCGATCGTGATCGCCCTCAAGACGGAAGCTGAGATCGAGGTTGTCGCCGAGAACGCCCAGCTTCTTGCGGGCATTCTCGTCGATGTCGCGCTTGCCGTGCAGCCGGGCATCGAAACGCTGGAACTCGACCGGTTGGCCGAGGGGCGAATTCGAGCGGCAGGGGCCGAACCCGCGTTCAAGGGCTACCGTGGGTACCCGGCTACACTTTGCGTGTCTGTGAACGAGGAGATTGTTCATGGCATCCCCTCTGCACGGAGGCTGCGCGAGGGCGATATCGTGTCCCTCGACCTGGGACTGAAACGGGCGGGGTACTACGCCGACGCGGCGGTGACGGTGGGGGTAGGGCAGATCGCCCCCGAGGCCGAGCGGCTGCTCGATGTCACGCGCGATGCCTTGCGGGATGCGATTAGGGCAGCTAGACTTGGTGGGTACGTTTCGGATCTGTCCCACGCCATCGGCCGGTACGTGAGTGGCCATGGGTTTCACGTGGTGCGGGAGTTCGTGGGGCATGGCATTGGCCGTGATCTCCATGAAGACCCGCAGATTCCGAGTTTCGGGGATCCGGGCAAGGGGATGGCCTTGCGGGAGGGGATGGTTCTCTGCCCGGAACCGATGGTGAAGGGAGATGATCTTCCTGTTCATGTGCGGGGCGATGGGTGGACTGTGGTTACGGCGAGTGGCGCGCTCGCCGCGCATTATGAGGAGATGGTGGTTGTCACCTCATCCGGGCCCTGGGTGCTGACGGGTTGGATTTGGGAGGCCTTTTGTCGAAGAAGGACGTGATCCGGGCACGCGGGGAAGTGACCGAAGTGCTCCCCGATTCGATGTATCGGGTGAAGCTGGACAACGAGCACGATGCGCTGTGCGTGGCCTCGGGGCGGATGCGGAAGAACTTCATCCGGGTGGTGGTCGGGGATCGGGTGATCGTCGAGTTTTCCCCGTACGACCTCACTCGGGGACGGATCGTGTACCGGGAAACGTAGAGGAGGCGAGGATGAAGGTCCGGAGTTCGGTGAAAAAGATCTGCGAGAAGTGCCGGGTCATCCGCCGCACGGGACGGCTGTGGGTTGTGTGCCGCAACCCCAAGCACAAGCAGCGGCAGGGATAGGACAATGGCACGGATTGCGGGCATCAACCTACCGGCGAAGAAGCAGATTGCCGTGGCCTTGACCTACATCTATGGGATCGGGTCATCGCGGACACAGAAGATTCTGGAGCGAACCAGCGTGGCTTCGGACACAAAGGTCATGGACTTGACCGAGCAGGATGTGACTGCCCTGCGGCGCGAGGTGGAGTCGCAGCTCGTCGAGGGTGACCTTCGGCGGCAGGTGCGGGCGAACGTGCAGCGCATGATCGACATCGGCTGCTATCGCGGGACGCGGCACAAGGCCGGACTTCCCGT
>JAGUVP010000325.1 GCA_020062805.1 Candidatus Bipolaricaulis sp. | reverse complement strand
GGCCCCGCCTCGGCTGCCTCATGCCGCTGAATGCGGTGGGCAGTTCACACGACCGACAGCGCCGTCAAGTCGGGCACGATCACGTCGGCGACCGGCGCCAAATCCCCCTCCGTCCCCATCCCCGTGAGCACCCCAATCGTAAGCTGGCATCCCGCCGCTCTCCCCGCCAGGAGATCGGTCGCCGTGTCTCCCACCATCACCGTTTCTTCGGGGGACAGGCCCAGCGCACGGCACGCGGCCAGGATGGGCTTGGGGTCGGGTTTGCGTTCCGGGCACACGTCGAGGCCGATCACGGCGTTCACGAGATCGGTCCACCCGAGGGCCTCCAGGTGCCGCCTCGCGGCAGCCGCCACGTCGTGGGTAACCACTGCCGCCCGCCCCCCTGCCCGCTGGATCGCCCTCAGCCCCTCCTCGGCCCCGGCAGTGGGGCGGAGGTGACGATGGAACGGGAACCCCTCGTCGACGTCGCGGAACACCCGCGCCACGAGGTCCCGCAGTGCCGCGAGGTCCCCGCTTCCGCGGGCAGCGAGGTGGGTGGCGGTGGCCTCCTCGGCATCGCAGCGGGGGAGCGGGATGATCCCCGCGTTCGTCGTCCCCGGCTTGATTGGGTCAAGGCCCATGAACCGAAGGAGCACTTCGTGCTCGGGTTCGGCCAATCCCAGCTCCGCCACGAGCCGACGGGCCCGTTCCGCCATCACGGCCAGCCAGTGGTCGAAGGTGAGCAGAGTCCCATCCTTGTCGAACAGAAACCCCGACGCCGCGAAAGCACGTCCAGCAAGTACAAAGCGCACGGGCATGGGCGAATGGTAGCTCCCCGCCAAAGGGACACAACTTCCGCGGCAAGGAGGACCCCGGTCCCCCGCGGGATACCGCCCCTCGGCTACCGTGGACTTCCCCATGAACTCCACCTACCGGTTCGCGCTCCTCGCTCTGCTCGCTGGCCTGGTTGGAATCCATTGGCTGGGGCAAGCCCCGACGGCAGCCGTTCTCAGCACGCCTCTTCCCCCTGCTTCCCATTCATCCGTGGAGGGCCGACGGGGAGTCTACGTCACCGCCTACGCCGCCAGCCAGCCTGGCTTTCTGGAGGGAGTGCTGGGCAAGCTCAACGAGCACGGTCTCAACACCGTGGTCGTCGACATCAAGAACAACCACGGCGAAGTGTGCTACGCCTCCGGTGTCCAACTTGCGCGGCAGATCGGCGCCGTCAAGCCCCTTCTCGATCTGTCCGCCGTTGTTCAGGCGGTGCACGCCCGCGGGATGTACGTCATCGCGCGGCAGGTGGTGTTCTACGATCCGTTTCTCGCCCGGCACCTCGGCCTGGACACCGCACCGTGGGTCCTGCCCACGGTTGCAGCCGTCGTTGCCTACAACCTGGACATCGCTGCGGAGGCCGAGCGCGCCGGGTTCGACGAGATCCAGTTCGATTACATCCGGTTCCCAGACGACGGGCCCATCGGACCGGATTACTCGGCCCGCTGTCGCGCGGTGGAGGCGTTCCTGTCCCAGGCGAGGGAGCGTCTTGCTCTGCCCCTCTCGGCGGACGTGTACGGCCGGGTGACGTTCCCCTGGAACGCCCGCCGCATTGACCCGATCGGCCAGCATCTCGAGGTCATGGCGCAGTGGGTGGATGCCGTGTCGCCGATGCTCTACCCCTCGCATTACGTCGAACGGGAGTTCAAGGACAACCCGTACGGGACAGTCCACCGCGGTGTCAGCGACGCGACCGCTCGCATCGCCCTGTCGGTGCGCCCGTATCTCCAGGCGTTCGAGATGGCGATTCCGTCTGGAATGAGTCTGAGCACCTACATCGCGGCCCAGGTCGAGGCGGCTGAGGCGGCCGGGGCCGACGGCTACCTGTTCTGGAACCCACGTTCTGACTACACAGCCCTCTGGCAGGCGCTCGACGGACGATTCCGGTAGGTGTGTAACGTCCACCACTTGCCTTTGACCCCCTTCGCGCCCTAGAATGGCGCAGGTTCGGAAGGGGGTGTTGGGGTGTGATGCGGTTTGTTCTAGCGGCGTTCACGTTAGTGGCGCTCGTGGGGTCTTCCCCTGGATGGGCGACAGAGGCCGACCTGTTTATCTGCTCGGGCGACAACCAAGGTTCGGTCTGCTGGCTCTCCAACGCGCGGCTTACGGATACAGCGACGTGGCGGTTCTCGAACGTCCCGGCCGGCGGGGTGCTTCCCCTTGTTCTGGAAGGGATCGCCAACGATATCTGCGAGACCTGTCAACTTGGACGTGACGTGTTGGTGCGCCTGTATTACCAATCCCCGGGAGACCGGTACTGGCAGCGCGCGGAGTTCTGGCTCCGCAATGTGGCCCCCAGCGGTGCAGACTGCTTCATCGCCTATCCCGTTCGCGGAGAGACGCGGATCTTCCCCACCGGACCTGAGCTGATCATCATCGCCCAACGGGTGCTGTCGTGCGACCCGCACGTCGGCTTCTCCTGGGGAAGTCTGACCCTGGGAGCAACGCCCGTCACCGCAACACCGGTTCCCCTGCCAACCTTGCCCACACCGCCGCCTCCGCCTCCGCCTCCGCCCCCGCCTCCACTCCCTGAGGAGATCGTGTGCAGCGCCGGTCCTGACTTCCTGTGCGTGATGGAGGACTTGCCCGCCGATTGCTTGATTCCTGGGCTCGACCTTTCCACCGTCGCCCGCCAGACGCTGCCCGACTCGTTCGGACCGGGAGACGATGCGATTCTCCTGCGTCCCGGTCACTACATCGGCTCGCTCGGTGAGGGCGACTTCCAGGATTGGTACAGGATCCAAGCCTCTTACGGGGACGCGTTCTTGATCTGGCTCGATCCCGGAAACCTGATCGTCGACGTGTACCTCATTCACGACCCGTGCGGCGATGTCCTCGCTCAGTGTCTGAACGTATCCAGACCGTCCGTAACCCGCGTTCCATGCTACCCCGGCGTGGACTGCAACCCCCTCGCCGATGAATGCTTCCTCGACGGGGTGTGCAAGCTGTTCATCCGCATCACCTGGCGCGGGGGGAGCGGGCAGTATCGGCTGTCGATTTTCGAGGCCACACCCGAGATCCCAGAATCCTAGACCGGTGCGCTTCGTCGGCCTCGACCTCGCGTGGCCGCGCTGCTGCGTGCGTGGGGACGGAGTCGGGGCCGTCCCTAGGGGGAGTGCGACGTGATACGTTCCCGCGCTGTCTACAGCCCGAGGTACTCTCGTTGCACGGAACTGAGCTCGCTGACCCGCACCCCGCGGCTTCTGAGGAACCGACGGGCCACCGCGTCGTCCACCTCCGGGGGCACGGGGTAGACACCGGAGACGAGGCCCTTCCCCTCTCGCGCCAGCCAGCGCAGGGACAAGAGCTGAAGGGCGAACGAGAGATCCATGATCTCCGCGGGGTGGCCGTCGCCGGCAACGAGGTTCACCAGACGTCCCTCGGCGAGAAGGTACACCCGCTTCCCGGTGGGCAGGGTGAACTCCTCGACGTACTCGCGGACGCGCCGCCCTTCGGCCCGCGCCCGCAGGGTGCGGACGTCGATCTCGACGTCGAAGTGGCCGGCGTTGGCCAGGATCGCCCCGTCCTGGGCCGCATGAAGGTCTTCGAACGTCACGGCGTCGGTGCAGCCGGTGGCGCTGATCACGAAGTCAGCAGTGGCGATGGCATCGCGAACAGGGGCCACGGAGAATCCCTCCAGGAGCGCTTCCGCCGCCCGCACGGGGTTCACCTCGGCCACCGTCACCACCGCGCCTAACCCGCGGGCGCGCTGGGCGATCCCGCGGCCGCACCAGCCGTACCCGACCACCAACACCCGCTTCCCGGACACGAGGAGGTTCGTCGATCGCATGATCGCATCCCATACCGACTGCCCGGTCCCATGCCGGTTATCGAACAGATGCTTCATCCGCGCGTCGTTCACCGCCACCGCCGGGAACCGCAGCCGCCCCTCGCGCGCGAACTGCCGGAGCCGCACCAGCCCAGTGGTCGTCTCTTCGCACGCCCCGATCACGTGCGGCCCGAGCTCGACCCCGTCGCCATGGAGAAGGGCGCACAGGTCCGCTCCGTCGTCGAGCACGAGGTGCGGCCGGATGGAGAGGACCCGCTCCAAGTAGGTCTCATACTCGGCGGAGCTCGCTCCATACCGGGCATGGGTCGCGACCTCATCCGCCAAGGCCGCCACCACGTCGTCCTTGGCGGAGAGAGGGTTCGAGCTCGCGATGGCCACCTCGGCCCCCAGCTCCTTCAGCGCCAGTGCGAGCCGCGCTGTCTTCGCCTCGAGGTGGATGCACACGGCGATTCGCAACCCAGCGAACGGACGTTCTGGGCGCAGCTCCGCCTCAAGGGAGGCCAGGACAGGCATGT
Source organism: Candidatus Bipolaricaulis sp. (assembly GCA_020062805.1). Taxonomy (GTDB): domain Bacteria; phylum Bipolaricaulota; class Bipolaricaulia; order Bipolaricaulales; family Bipolaricaulaceae; genus Bipolaricaulis. The sequence goes on along the minus strand of JAGUVP010000325.1, from coordinate 7,257 downwards.
GGGACCGGACCCAGGCGATCCTCTCCCGTCCCCGGCGGATCAAGTCATGGTCCAAACCGGCGCTCATGGGCACATCGTAGCTCAGAGCTTGGCCCCGCGCAGGGCGCGCACGATCCCGAGGAGAACGAGGACGATCCCCACCCCTTGGACGGCCCCGGGCACCTCGCCAAACACCATGTACGCCCACAGGGTCGCCCCCACCGGCTCTCCGAGGATCCCCACCGCCACCGCCGATGCCGGGAACCGCCGCAGGGCCCAGTTCACGCTCGTGTGCCCGAGGAGCTGGGGGCCGGCCGCCATGAGACCGATCCACACCCAGTCACCCCTTGCGGGGAGGAGAACCCCGCCCACTGTCGCGCCAACGAGAAGGAGCACCGCTGCGGTCCCATAGGCTACACCTATGTACGGTAGGAGATCCACGCTCCGCGCCCGTCGGCCCAACAGAAGGTACGCCGACGCTGCCACCGCCCCGAGGAGGGCAAGCGCATCGCCGAGGAGGGCCTCTCCCCCCAACGCGAAATCTCCCCACCCGATGAGGAACCCGCCAGCAACGGAGAGACCGATGCCCTGCCACAGGGCCCGCGACGGACGCTCTCCAAGAAGGGCAGCGGAGAGAAGCCCAACGAAGATCGGGTTCGTCGTGACGAGGGCCACCGAGCTCGCCACGGTCGTATGGCGCAGGGACTCGATCCAGAAGACGAAGTGCAGGGCGAGAAACCCGCCTGCAACAAGGGCCATCCGGAGACCCCTGGTCGAGAGGGAGCGCCTCTTCAGCCCGATGAACGGGATGAGGACAGCGACGGAAAGGGCCATCCGCCACGCGGCGACGGTGACCGCCGGAGCTGAGGTGAGCCGGATGAGGATCGCTGCCCACGACAGGAAGACCACGCCGGCCCCGAGGCCGAGACCCGTGCGAGTGCTCGACGACGGATTCAGGCGCACAGAGCCCGGATTTGAGGAAGGGCAGCCTGCGCCGCCCGGTACCCCACCTCAGCCCCGATGCCCGCCGACACGTAGGTGGGGGGAGCTTCTTCAAAGTCCGGACGGATCACCACGTCGGGGCGGAGTACGGCAGCCTCGAGCTGGGCGATCCTCTTTTGGAAGATCGTGGCCATCTGGAACAAGACCGCGAACACTGTCACCCGGGACAGGTGCTTCTCGCTCGGGGAGACGAGCACGTCCACCGCCACCACCACCTCGGCCCCGAGGTCCCTCACCATGTCTACAGGCAAGGGGTGGGCTAACCCACCGTCAATGAGCGTTCGCCCGTCCCTCTCAACAGGGACGAACAAACCGGGCACAGAAAGGGAAGCACGGATGGCGTCGGCCAGCTTCCCGGTCCGAATTGCCACCGGCAGCCCGGAGCGAAGGTCGGTCGCCACAGCTGCAAACGGGATCGGGAGGTCCTCGACCACCCGCTCGCCCACGATCCCAACCAGTGTGCGCCGCAACTCCTCACCCGAACTCCACCCTCGCCAGGGGAACGTGGGCAGCAAGAACCTCGCTGTTTGGCGGAACCCCGTTTCCTCCCACAACCGGCCAATTTCGGTCAGGGATAACCCAGCGGCAAACAGCCCCCCCACGTAGGAACCAACACTCGTTCCGGCGATCGCCCGAATGGGGATGCCGGCCTCAACGAGAGCCTGCAACACCCCGAGGTGGGCGATCCCCCGTGGCCCCCCGGCGCTGAGGGCCAGTCCAAGTCGTTTCATGGAAATCGGGGCGAGCGCGGGCTACCGGCTCGCCCCGTTCTGAACCTAGCTACTGATCGCCCCAACGGGGCACTGATCCACGGCCTCGCTGACGCAGGAAAGCGACTGGTCGGCCCCCTTGATGACGTGGGCATACCCGTCGTCGCCAACCTCGAACACCTCCGGGCACACTTGCGCGCACAACCCACACCCGGTACACAAGTCCTGATCAACCTTGACTGCCATAGACACCTCCTTCCTTCCGTAGTGGCCGCATACTATAGCACAGGCCTTCCGGCCCATCCACGGAACTTGTTGCCCCATCCGCGCCGCGTCTGTATAGTACCGCAAACCCACTGTGGAGGTGGTATGCCGTGTCCCGTCTCGGACCATGGACCTTGATTGTCTCCGTTGTGTTGGCCGTCTCGTGTTTTGGGCAGACACCAACCGAGCTTACAGCTCAAGCCGACGCCTTGTTCGCCCAGCTGTGGATCACCCAGTACACGCTCAGTGATGCGCCCCAGCTTCGGGAGATGCTCGAAGAGGCGATGCAGTTGTACGCACAAGCCCTGATTCAGGATCCAGCGTACGTCCCGGCTTTGAACATGCTCGCCCGCTGCCACTACACCTTGGCCGATATGTTCCTCCCTGAGAAGGAAAAAGCCGCGATTCACGCCAAGGGTCAGGAGTACGGAGAGCGAGCGCTGCGAGCCGATCCGGAGTTCGTACGGGTCGAGAAGGAGAGCGGTTTTGCCGAGGCGGTGAAGGTCTCCTCGGACATTGCAGCTCTGTTTTGGACGTACTCGAACTGGGCTCGCAAGGTAGACCTGGGCGGAGCAGTGGGCCTTATCGGCGCGGTGCTCCGTGGCGACGACAAGAAGCTGTTGGCGCTCATGGAGCGGTGCCTGGAACTCGATCGTGGGTACATCGCAGGCGGCCCCCTCCGGGCTGTTGCCGGGTACTGGGCAAAGCACCCTCTCAGCAAAGATCCAGTCAAGGTCCGCACCTCCCTCGAAGAAGCGATCGCCGCCTACCCGGACTACCTGGAGAACCAGCTGTTTTACGCAGAGTACTACCTCATCCCAGCCGAGATGTGGGTCGAGGCGAAGGCCCGGTTGCAGGCGGTCATCGATGCCCCTCTGAGTGAAGACGCTCTGGAAGATGGGCACGTGAAGATTCTGGCGCTCGACCTCCTGAGCCTGGTGGAGGGGAAGCTGCCGTGAGCTCCACCGGACGCTGATCATGGCAGGCATTCTCGTTATCCTGGACGGACTGGGTGGCCGGCCCACGGATCTGGATGGGGCGACGTGCCTCGAACGGGCAGCCACCCCTGTGCTCGACGAGCTCGCCGCCCGCGGAGCGCTCGGCCTGATGGACCCCGTGGCTCCAGGGGTGCGCCCGGGATCAGACACAAGCCATCTCTCGATCTTCGGGTACGACCCGCAGCGGGTGTATACGGGCCGTGGGGCGTTTGAAGCCCTGGGGATCGGGATGGACGTGCGCGGGGGCGATATTTGCCTCCGGGCCAACTTCGCGACGGTGGAAGAACGAAATGGGCAACTGATTGTTCTCGACCGCCGCGCGGGCCGGCTCGCGGACGGAAAACCCTTCGCGGATGCGATCAACGGGATCCGGCTCGATGAGCTTGGAGTTGAACTGGTCTTCCGCTCTTCCACCGAGCACCGGGGCGCTCTCGTCCTGCGGGGACCTGGCCTGTCCTCTGCGGTGTCGGAGACCGACCCCCACGAGGTGGGCGTACCTGTACGCCAGGCCGTGGGCCAGGACGCGGAAGCTCGCCCGACGGCCGATGCCGTCAATGCGTTCACCCAGCGTGCGTACATGGTCCTCCGCGATCACCCCCTGAACCAAGAACGGATTCGCCGTGGCGAGCCCGCGGCAAACGCGATCCTCCTCCGCGGAGCGGCGGTGATGCCCCATCTCCAACCCGTCACCACCGAGTACGGGATCGAAGGCGCCTGTATCGCCGGGGGAGCGTTGTACAAGGGGGTGGCGAGACTCGCTGGGCTAGATGTGCTCCATGTCGCGGGCGCCACAGGCGATCTCAACACCGACCTCCGCGCCAAGGCACGCGCAGTCCTCTCCGCCCTCGACAAGTTCGACTTGGTGTTCGTCCACATCAAAGGCACGGACAACGCGGCCCATGATGGGAATGCCCAAGCGAAACGGAAGTTCATCGAACGCGCTGATCGCGAGTTCTTCGCCCCGTTGGCTGAGTCCTTCCCGTGGAGCAGGGTGCATCTCTGTGTATCCGGCGATCACACGACCCCCCCCGCGGTGAAGGAACATACGGCCGACCCGGTCTCAGTCCTGTTTGTGGGGCCAGCTGTTCAACCCGATCAGTGCCGCCAGTTTGGGGAGCGGGCCGCGGGTCGCGGCGGGCTGGGGAGGTTCTCTGGACGTCTCGTCCCCCAACTCCTGGGCTACTGCGACCTCGGGCCCAAGTTCGGGGCGTGAGGAGGAGCGTTGAAGCTGCGTGACATCGCTGAGCTGCTGGATGCACAGTTCATCACCGGGGAAGATCAAGCGGATCGCGAGGTGACCAGCGCCTTCGCCGCCGACCTCCTGTCCGATGTGTTGGCCATGGTCAAGGACGAGGGCGTTCTCCTCATCACCGGGATGACCACGCCTCAGGTGGTGCGGGTCGCAGAGGTGATGAACATGGGAGCGGTCTTGTTCGTCCGTGGGAAGCTCCCCACCGCGTCCACGGTGGCCTACGCCTCTGGAACGGGGATCCCTCTGCTTGCCACCCGACGGATCATGTTCGAGACGTGCGGAGCTCTCTATCAAGGAGGCCTCGACCCCGCCCGACGCAAGCACTTCCCGGTTGACCATGGTACGCCGGACGAACGTGGTTCTTAGGCGGATCTACCCGATTGCCCCCCGCGACCTGGAACAGGCCGGCACGGTGTCCACGCACGTTCGCCGCGAGCTCCTCGCGCTGGGGATGAACCCCGATGTCGTACGGCGGGCGAGCGTGGTGTGCTTCGAGGGAGAAATGAACATGGTGCTCTACTCCCAGGGGGGCCGGATCATCCTCCTCGTGAAGGAGGACCGCGTGGAGATCCTGTTCTCGGATCACGGACCGGGGATAGCCGACATCGACCTCGCCAGCCAGCCTGGCTATTCCACCGCCCCGGATTGGGCCCGCGAGCTGGGATTTGGCGCTGGCCTGGGTATCAACAACATGGAGAAGAACTCTGATCTGTTCAAGATTCGATCCCGAGTGGGCGAGGGAACTGTGGTTCGGGCAACGATTCTGGTGGGGGTCCCGTTCTTCTGAGGAGGCATGATGCAACTTGCACAGATCGCCGCGGATCTTGGGCTGGAGTGTCTCGTCCCCCTTGAGCCTGAACGCGAGGTACGGGGCGGGTACTGCTCGGACCTCCTATCCGACGTGCTGGCGCACACCCAACCGGGCGACCTCTGGATCACCCACCAGCGGCACCTCAATGTCGTCGCGGTGGGCAAGCTCCGCGAGGTTGCCGGGATCGTGTTCGCCCGTGGACTGCGACCGAGCCCGGACGTGGTTGCGCGCGCCCAAACCGAACGGGTCAACCTGTTTGTCTCGCCGGACCCGGCGTTCGAGGTGGCGGGGAAGTTGTACCGCGCCCTCCACCCATGAGGTGGTGGCGCGCCGACCTCCATATCCACTCAACCCTGTCTCCATGTGCCAGCCTCACCATGTCCCCCGCACGCATCCTGAACGAGGCGCGCCGAGTTGGGCTTGATCTCATCGCGGTCTGCGACCACAATGCGGCCGAGAACGGTCGGTACGTGCGGCGCCTTGCAGGCGGGGCGCCGGTTGTGCTGATGGGTATGGAGATCCAAACCGCAGAAGAAGTCGAAGTTCTGGCGTACTTCACAGACGAGGAAAGCCCGCTCCTTCTCCAAGAGGAGCTTCACCGGGCTTTGCCGGACATCCCGTGCGATCCCGAGCTGTTCGGGGACCAGGTGGTGGTGGACGAAGGTGGCGAGATCGTGCGTCGCGTGGAGCGGCTGCTGCTCTCCCCGGTTTCGTTCACGCTCGCGGACATCGTGCGCCGGGTCGAGCAGCTGGGGGGGATCACCATCCCCTCACACGTGGAGCGGCTCCCGGGAGGGCTCCTCGCCGTACTCGGCCTGTTCCCCGAAGGAGACTGGCCCGTCGCGGTGGAGATCGCACCGTGGACATCGCTCGCGGATGCGTGCCGTACCTGGCCTGAGCTGCGACAGCGCTCGATCGTGCGAAACTCGGATGCCCATTACCCCGCAGAAATCGGCCGAGCGTGGACGGAGTTCCGCCTCGCCTCACCGACGCTCGATGAGATCCGCAATGCGTTTCGCAACAGGGATGGCCGCAACCTGCGGCCAAGCCGAGAAGCCAAGGAGGAACCATGACCACGTCCACGGAAACCCGAGCAGCAGAGCTGACCAAACCGTACACGGGCAGGCCCGCAGAGCTGATCCAAGCCCTGCACCGTGTCCAGACCGAGCTCGGGTATATCCCCGAAGCGGCTCAGGCCGCGGTTGCCGAGACCGTGGGCGTGCCCCTGTCCCAGGTTCGCGGGGTGGTCACGTTCTACCACTTCTTCCGCACCACCCCGGTGGGCCGCCACACCCTGCGCCTGTGCCTGGGGACAGCGTGTCACGTGCGGGGAGCTGAGCTGGTCCTCAAGGCGATTCGCGAGGAGTTGGGCGTCGGCCTCGGCGGGACGTCCGCTGACGGTGTGTTCACGGTAGAAGGCGTGCGCTGCCTGGGGGCCTGCGGCCTCGCGCCGGTGTTGATGATCGACGAGGAGGTGTACGGGAAGCTCGATCCGAAGAAGACGAAGCGAATCCTGCGCGGGATCCGGGAGAACGCGAAGTGATCGAAGATCTGGCGATGCACCTTGCCGATCTGGTTCAGAACTCCCTCCGCGCCGGCGCGCGGCACATCGTGGTCCGTCTTGCCCTTCAGGAAGGATTGCTCCAGATCGTGGTTTCCGACGATGGCGCCGGAATCCCGCAGCACGATCTAGCGCAGGTGATGGACCCGTTCTTCACGACGAAGGAACGAGCCCGGATCGGTCTTGGATTGCCCCTTCTCGCCCAAACGGCCGAGGAAACGGGTGGTCGGTGTTCCGTGACTCCGCGGCATGGGGGTGGAACCGAGGTCAGGGCGCAGTTCCGGTGGGATCACCCCGATCGCCCGCCGTTGGGGGACGTTGTGGAAACGCTTGTCCCGCTTCTCGCCACGAGCCCCGGGGTTGAGTTCACGGTCGAGCTCAGCGATGATCGGGTGACGTGGCTGTTGAGCACGCGCGAGATCCGTGAGCGCCTCGGGGACGTTCCGCTCCACCACCCCGAAGTGCTTTGTTTCTTGGAGAACACCCTCCGCGAGGGCATGGACGCGGCCGGGCTGAAGGAGGCCAGATGAAGCTCGAGGAGCTGAGGAAGATCCGGGAACGGGCGGAGGCCGAACTGCGCCTGCGCGGGGGAACTTCCCGAGTCAAGATCGTTGTGGGCATGGGAACCTCCGGCATCGCTGCCGGGGCGCGACAGACCCTCCGCGCTCTGCTCGACGAGG
>JAGUVP010000107.1 GCA_020062805.1 Candidatus Bipolaricaulis sp. | reverse complement strand
TGCCGTGGGGTCGAAGGATCTCCCCCCGGCGCTGTCCGAGCTGCGGATGCTCCTGGACGCGGGGTGGAGTCCCTCTGCTCTCTTCTTCACCCTTGTGGGCCACGTGCGATCGCTCCTCGCCGCCCTCGCCGCCCAGAACGGCGGCCGCGATCCCTCAGGGCCCGCGTGGCTTGTGCGGAAACGGCTGGCCCAGGCTCGCGTATGGGGAGAGGCGAGGCTGATCGGTCGCCTCGCCTCTCTGCAGAACCTCGACCTTCAGATCAAAACCGGTCAGCTTTCAGCGGAAGCGGCCCTCTACCATTTCACGTTCGGTTTGGCGCAGTTCGAACAGGGATGAACGCGCCGAGTCGAGTGGTCTCGAGCAGCAGACGGGACAGGATCAGCGCTGAGAACACCGAGGCCACGATCCCCAGCCCGAGGGTGATCCCGAACCCCTCAACCGGCCCTGAGCCGAGCAGGAACAGGATGAACGCCACGATGAGCGTGGTGATGTTCGCGTCGAGCACAGCGGACAGCGACTTCGAGAATCCAGCCGTGACGCAGGCCGTCGGCGCCTTCCCTGTCCGTCGCTCCTCCTTGATTCGCTCGAAGATGACCACGTTCGCGTCGACCGCCATCCCGATGGTGAGCACGATGCCCGCGATCCCGGGCAGGGTGAGGGTCGCCCCGAACGCCCGCAACGCCGCGAACACGAGGAGCATCGTCATCACCAGCGCGGCGTCCGCCACGAGCCCCATCCAGCGGTAGTAGATGAGCATGTAGATCAAGACGAGAACGAAGCTCACGACGAGGGCGGTCATTCCCCGCCGCACGTATTCCGCTCCCAGGGTGGGACCGACCGTCTGCTGCTCGATCACGTCCACCTGGGTCGGCAACGCGCCGGACCGCAGGACCACGGCGAGGAGCCGCGCCTCGTCGAGGCTGAACCTTCCGGTGATCGTCGTGGAATCCTGCACCGCTCTCCAGCCCTGCTGTGCGGCCTGCTTGATCGAAGCCGACACCTGGGGGGCCGAGTAGACCGTGTTGTCGAGGATCACGGCCAAGCGGTCGTTCACCTGGAGCCGAGCGAGGGCACTCACGAACAGCTCCGCACCGCCCCGGTTGAAGGTGAGGGCGATGAAGAACCCCGGGGAGCGTGGGTCGGTGGACGTGCGCACCACCGCGTTGTCGAGCACGTCGCCGGTGAGAAGGGGCTCCGCCTCGACGAGGTACCACTCCGTCTTGTCGGGGTTGGGCAGGATCTCCTGGATCAGGGTCCGCCGCGCTTCGAGGTCGAACCAGCTGGGGGCGGCGTCGATGACCTTGCGGAACTCGAGCAAGGCCGTACTTCCAAGGAGTTTCTGCGCTTCTTCGGGGTTCTGAACCTTGGGGATCTTCACCTCGACCCGATCTCGCCCAATCGGCCGGATCTCGGCGTTGACCATCCCGTACTGGTCTACCCGCTCCGAGAAGATCGTCACCAGCTGGTTCACCGCGTCCTGCTGCTTGGCGGCGTCCATCTGGGAGGCCCCCAGGGGGATCATCTCGCCGGTCTCCGGGTCCAGCACCTGCGCTTCGAGAACCAGCCGCACCCCTCCCTGGAGGTCGAGGCCGAGCTTGATCACCTCCTGGAAGGGCAGGAACGGGTACAGGAGACCGATCGAAGCGAGCAGAGCCGCTACCACAACGCCGAACCGAATCCAATCCGAACGTCTCATCGTCGACCTACTTCCGCACCTTGTCTACGATGCTGCCCTTAGACAAGCGCAGCTTCCCTTCCTCCACCGTGATCGTGATCGAATCCTCGCTCATATCCTCGATCGTGCCGAAGATTCCACCGGCGGTGACCACCCGGTCCCCGCGCTTGAGCGAGCCGAGGAGGTCGCGGTGTTCCTTCTGGCGGCGGCGCTGGGGCCGGATGAGGAGGAAATAGAAGATGGCGGCGAACGCCACGAGCATCACCACGAGGGTGATCATGGACTGGGTCGTCTGGGGATCATCCATCTTGGCACCACTCCTTTCGCTTCCAGAGTCTACGCGCGCCGGCGGCCACGTACAGAACGGCGACGAGCGCGATCGCCACGCTCCACAACGCGAACGCCAGCCCGGTCAGGTCCCGGCCCAGCGCCACCACGTGGTGCAGCAGGGCGAAAAGATCGAACCAGAGTATAGCGTACACGGCGACGGCAAGCGACCGTTGCGGGGCGAGGTCGAGGGCGACGGTGAGAGGCGGGACCGCAACCCACGCCCAGAAGCCAGCCT
>JAGUVP010000108.1 GCA_020062805.1 Candidatus Bipolaricaulis sp. | reverse complement strand
TGAAGCGTGGCCGGCCCGAGGGCCAGGGTTCGATCAGCCGAGGTACAGCGCGACGAGCGCGAACAGGCCGAACCCCGCGAGCACGCTGAGGGCGCCGTGGCGTCCTCCTCCTTGGCGATCGGCGCGCGGCGTGATCTCCTCGACGATCACCAGGACCAGGATGCCGGAGCTGAACGCCAGAAGACCCAGGCGTACCTCTTCGGGCAGCCCGCGGAAGGCGGCGTAGCTGGCAGCCGTGCTGGCGAGGAGTACGCCCACGAACACGGCGCTGAGGACGCCGCGACCGAACCGAGTGCTACTCTTCCTGAGCGAGGCCATGACCGCGAACGCGAGCGGAGCGTTGGCCACGACCTGCCCGAGGGCGAGCACGAAGCCGAGTTCGGCTGCGATGGTCACTCCTGTCCCGATGCTGATGCCGTCGGTGATGTAGTCCACGACAGCCCCCATGTAGATCACCCACGGGCCAACATCGCCCCCACGACGGCGACGCAGCCGATGTGCGGCCTCGACCGCCTTCACGAGAAAGAGGAACGTCCCCCCACCCAGGAGAAACGCCACCACCACGATCCACGGGGGATCTATGCCCAGGGCGCGGGGCATCAGCTCCACGCCCACCACGGCGAGCATCGCCCCCTCCGCGAAGTGCAACGCCACGCCTAACGAGGCCCGGGATACTTGGAGGAGTTCCGCGGCAACGGCCCCGATCACGATGCCCAGGCCCGGCAGCGCAGCCAGCCCAATGGCGAGCAGATACGGCTCCACGCCCGATCCTACCGGGATTCGCTTCGGGGCGCCAAGTCGCGGCGCCCGGTCAGATCTGCCAAACCCAGCCTGCTGGGCGGGCCGTGGATGCACACAACAAGATCTGACCCCGCTGGGCGGGCCGGGAAGTCGTATCATGCCCCCCGCAGCTCCGCGAGGGAGATGTGTGCCGAGGCACGTGGGGTCTTCCCCGTCACCCTCGTGCGGCGCGGTGGTCTCCAAGGAGGAGATAGAGATGAAGCGTGTACGTACAGGATTAGGTTTGATGACGTTGCTGCTGGGATTGCTCGGTGGGCTGGCGATGGGTCAGAGCCTCCTCGTGTTGAGCGAGCAGTGCGGTCCGAGCGTGGCCTACTTCCCGGCTGCGCTGAAGGCGCTGGGCCTCGAGTTCACCGAAACGAACGACGATTACGACTTCTTCCTTGCCCTCACCGAGGGCGGGCTCTGGGACCTGGTGATCGTGGACGAGTACTCGACCCGGCTGGATTGGGACACCCTCGATGCCATCGCCGACTACATCGCCGGCGGCGGGCGCGTGTACATGAACTACTGGGATTGGTACGAGGAGACCGCGGCGGCGTTCGAGGCCGAGCTGGGCGAGAACTACTACGAGCCGGTCGCGATCTACCCGTGGGACGACGCGCATCCTCTGTTCGCCACCCCGAACACCCTGATCGCCCTCAGCCCGGCGGCGGACACGTGTGATTCGGATGGCGCTTACTTCCAGGCTGTGGGCAACGGCCTGGCGGTTGCGGGGTACACCGCCGAGTCTGAAGCAGGCCAGGCGGCGATCATCGTCGGAAACGAGGGACGAACGGTGCTGTTTGGCGGCATTCTCGGCCTGTTCTCGGGCGATGAGAATGGAGACGGCCGCGCCGACGGGCTGGAGTTCGCCGAGAACGCGGTGGCGTTCCTGCTCGCAGTACCCATTGTCCGACCACGACCTGCTCTGTGGACCTCGGTCTCTGGGGCCGATATCGACCGGCTCCTCTCGGAAATGGAACTGGGCTTCGAGCAGACGACATCAGCAGAAGGCGACCCGGCGTGGACCTTCGAGCTGGCCGGCGTTCCGGTGGGCCTGCTCGTGCACGGTCCGATCGGCGACAGCTACGCAAGCCTGCAGCTCTACGCCGCGTGGCCTACGCCTGCGCAGGGCGCGATCCCGCTGATCAACGCGTGGAACCTGACGAGGCACGGATCGCGGGCCTACGTGAATCGGGCGGGCGAGGTCGCCCTCGATGCGGAGCTGTACCTCGTGGGCGGCGTCAACTGGCGAGCGGTGTGGGCGTTCATCGAGCGGTTCGCGCAGGCGATCACCGAGTTCGAGGCACACCTCGGGCAGTAGCAGCCGGCTCGGGAACTCAATCAGAAGGCGCAGGGCATGACGCCCTGCGCCTTCTCTTCTTCCCATACTGCGCCTCGAAGAATCCCCGACCATGGGGATCCGACGACCGTTCACACGCCGGTTGGTCCTACCGCTCCCACGGACGAACCGGGGCGTCGGGCGAGCCAACGGGCGACCCCAGGATCTCTCCGACGACGATCGCCAGCCGGGGGTCGGCGTTGACCAACCCGCGGACTGCCGTCCTCAGGTCAACGCTCACCTCTTCCCTCCGCCGATCGGTGGCTCGTCGTGGCCCCGCGACTTGTCCTCGGGTTTGGCGATTCCCTCGCGCATCGCCGTGTCGGCCTGGATGTTCTTCATCCGGTAGTAGTCCATGATCCCGAGCTGGCCCTTTCGGAATGCCTCGGCCATCGCCCGCGGGATTTCCGCCTCTGCCTCGACCACCAGTGCCCGGCGCTCCTGGACAAGAGCGGACATCTCCTGCTCGCGGGCAATGGCCATCGCCCGGCGCTCCTCGGCCTTGGCCCGCGCCACCTTGAGGTCGGCCTCGGCCTGGGCGGTTTGGAGTTCGGCGCCGATGTTCCGGCCCACGTCCACGTCGGCGATGTCGATCGAGAGGAGCTCGAACGCGGTCCCCGCATCGAGACCCTTGGACAACACCAGCTTGGAAATGGAATCGGGGTTCTCGAGCACCGCCTTGTGGGAGGTAGCAGAGCCAATCGCGGACACGATGCCCTCCCCGACGCGGGCAATGACGGTGGCTTCCGTGGCGCCGCCCACGAGACGCTCGATGTTCGCGCGCACGGTGATCTTGGCGACCGCGAGGAGTTCGATCCCGTCCTTGGCCACAGCGGCGATCTTCGGGGTCTCGATGACTCGTGGGTTCACGCTCATCGCCACGGCGTCGTACACATCGCGGCCGGCGAGGTCGATCGCCGCTGCCCGCTGGAACCCGAGGGCAATCCCCGCCTTGTCGGCAGAGATGAGGGCCCGCACCACCCGCTCGATGTTTCCGCCTGCCAGGTAGTGCGCCTCGAGATCGGAGGTCGTCAGTTTGATCCCCGCTTTCCACGCTGCGATCATCGGCATGATCACGCGATGGGGGTTTACCTTCCGCAGCCGCATCCCGATGAACGTCATCGGCCCGACCGGAATCCCCGCGGCGAGTGCCGAAACCCACAGCCCCACCGGGATGAAGTAGAAGAACATCCACAGGACAACGATCGCCAACCCGATCAGGACGTACATGCCAATGCCTTCCATCTAGCCCTCCTTCGCTACCCGAACGACCTTGCGGTACCCGTCATCCCGCACGATCACCACGGCCTCCCCTTTGGGGATGAACCCCCCCTCGGCCACCACATCCACCCGCTCTCCGTCGAAGTCCGCCGCCCCCGCGGGCCGGAGGTCGGTGAGGGCCGTGCCCCGGCGCCCTACCCACGGCGTTGTCCGCATCTCATCTCGATCGCTCGCCCGGCCAAGAATCGCCGTCTGCAGGATCACTCCGCCCAGGCGCAGTCGCGACCGAGGAAGACGAGCGACGAGCACTGCGGAGGCAACCACACCCGCCAGAATGGAGAGCGAAACCACGACCAGAGCCGTGCCTGCCTGAGCGGGGTCCGTGAACGGCCCCACCATCCCTCGGTACAGACCCAGTCCGATCAACACCAGCCCCGCGATCCCCGACAGCCCAAAGTCGGAGGCAGTGAACACGAGGATCTCGAGGGCAATCGCCACCACACCTGCCGCCAGAAACACAATGGACTCCCACCCCGCCAGCCCGGCCAGGTAATGGGCCCAGAAGAACACAGCCAGGGAACCTAGCCCCACGACCCCTGGCGCACCGAACCCCGGGGTCAGGATCTCCCACAAGAGCCCTAGCACGCCGAGCATGATCAGCAGCGCCGCGATCCCCGGCGCAGTGAGGGCCGCCACTGCCGAGTCCACCCACCGCGGCCTGAACTCCGACACGGCCGCCCCGTCCAGCCCCGCCAGTGCCAGGGCCTGCTTGAGCGTAGCCGCCTCTCCGTCTGAGAAACCCCACTCCGCCGCCGACTTCGCCGTCAGGGTGAGGAGCTTGCCGCTCTCGACGAGGCCAGGGACCTCGACATCCGGGTCCACCATCGCTTCCGCTACGTCCGGATCGCGGCCTCGCCCCTCAGCCGTGGCCCGGAACAGCGCCCGCACCGCCGAGACCACCTTCTCCGAGGCGGTTCGCATCTGACCAGTCTCGTCGAAGTAGACCGGCGTTGCCGCGCCCATGACTCCCCCGGGAGCGAAGTACACGCGCTCGCAGGCAAGTGCCAGCAGAGCCCCGGCCGAATACGCCTCCCGGTTCACGAAGGCGATCGTCGGCACGCCCGCCCCGAGGATGAGGTCGCGAGACGACGTGGCCGCATCAAGGTACCCGCCAGGGGTGGCGAAGTCAAAGACCACGGCTGCCGCTCCGGCGGCCTCCGCCTCGGCGAGGCCCTTGCGGATGAACGATACGGTCCCTCTCCCGATCTCTCCCTCGATCCGCAGGAGCCAGACTTCGGACGCTCCCCCCGCGATCGTCATCGCCGCACACACAAGCCCGAGAACGAGCAGTCGCCTCATGGGAGACATTGTAGAGAGGATAACGGTCCACGGCCAACTGGCGTCGGCCTCACGTCCCCCGCAGAATGCGGGCGATGGAGAGGCTTGGTGCGGTTGCGACCTCCGCCCACGCGGCAGAGGCCCGTCGGGCGCGTGCGGAGCTGGAATCCCGGGAGGACGAGTGCTGAAGAAGATCCATGTTCAGACGAAGTCGCGAGAAGAGGCACGGGATGTAACAGACGAAGTCCAGCAGGCAGTCGCCGAGTCCGGGGTTCGCGAGGGATTCGTGATCATCTACATCCCCCACGACGCAGCGGCAATCAGCATCCATCGCACCCTCACCGAGGAAGACGCCCCGAAGCTCGACCAGATTCTGGACGCCGTGAACCCCGATCGGGAGACGCCAGAGTACACCAAGGCCGCGTTCGTCGCGCCGACCGAGGTGGGGGTCGTGGAGAACGGGCGGATGGTCCTAGGCGAGGACCAGCGCGTGTACTTCTACGAGTTCGACGGGCCCCAGGAGCGGTCGGTGTACGTGTACGTGGGAAGCTAGTCAGCGGCGCGCCAGGCGTCATTGAACCGAGGCCCCGCCAATCGACACTCACAGCCAGACCATGGACGCGGTAGTTGTGGACGATCTGACGAAGGAGTACCGGACCCGCAAGGGCCCGGTGCCGGCCCTTGCGAGCGTCTCGTTCCGGGTGGAACGCGGGGAGATCGTGGGCCTCCTCGGAGCCAACGGGGCGGGGAAGACGACGGCGATCAAGATCCTGTGCGGACTCCTCCGGCAGACGTCGGGACGGGCGGAGGTGTTTGGGGTTCCCTCTTCCCGGCCCGAGGTCGCCCGACACGTGGCGGCACTCCTCGAGGGCTCCCGGAACGTGTACTGGCGGCTGTCGGTGGAGGAAAACCTGCGGTTCTTCGCCGGGCTGCAGGGGGCTCCGCCCCGGGAGGGACGGCGCCGGGCCCGGGAACTGGTGGCCCTGTTCACCTTGGAGGACAAGCGGCGGACCACAGCCAACCTCCTCTCCCAGGGGATGAAGCAGAAGCTGGCCCTCGCCTGCGCGCTGGTGAAGGGGACGCCTCTCCTCCTCCTGGACGAGCCGACGCTGGGGCTGGACGTGGAGACGTCCCACGAGCTGCGGGGGTTCATCCGCGAGCTGGCCCGGAGCCAGGGGAAGACGGTGCTCCTCTCGTCCCACGACATGGGGGTCGTCGAGGACACCTGCGCCCGGGTGGTCATCCTCTCCCGGGGGCGGGTTGTGGCCGACGACCTCGTCCCCAACCTCCTCGCCCTG
>JAGUVP010000130.1 GCA_020062805.1 Candidatus Bipolaricaulis sp. | reverse complement strand
GTGGACGGGGCGCTCGTGGGTGGGGCGTCGCTCGATCCGGACGCCTTCGCCGCCATCGCCCACGCCGCCCGACGCTAAGCGCGCGTTTTGCGCACGGCCTTAGCAGGCCGCTTCTTCCGCAGGCCGAGGAAGTCGGCGAGGTTCGCCTTGGGAGCGATCGTGTAGCGCAGCGAGCGGGAGCTTGGGCTTGTGAACAGGGTCGTCACCCCGGGCCCGTGGCCGCTGATTACGCAGTCGGAGTGAACCACGATCCCGATCGAGATTGCCCCGGACCGGTACACCCGGCCGTAGACGTGCTCGGTGTCGAGGATCGCCACCAGGTCGCCCAGGCGCAGGTCGGACAGGCCGTGCTCTTTCACCGTCTTTTCGTCGAAGAGCTGGATGTCGTAGTCCCCGCGGTAGCACGTATCTGCGCCGAGCCCGGAGCCCATCAGCGCGGCCGGCACAGCGTGGGTGACCCCAACGGTCAATGAGCCCTTCTTCTCCTGAATCGGCATCCTGGGAAGGATGCGCGGGTCGAGGTTCATCACCGTCACCTCGGGGTGATCGAGGAGCGCCAGCCCGGTGCCGTACGATCGGATTCCGATCTTGTCCCCGATCTGGAGCTTCTCGAGGACCTCGGGAGAGAAGTCGACGAGCACGTGCTCGATCCCCCCGTGTTTTCCGGTGACCACTCCCTTGGCACCCTTGGCGTCGCCGGAGATGACCGTGGTTTCGTTCCCCACGCAGGCGAGGAAATTGAGCCCATCGTTCGTCGGGGGAAGACCCTCGCGATCCTTGACCAGGTTCCGGATCGAAACACATGGTTCGACGTGGTCCGCCACCCAGCCCATCGCCGGGTCCCCCACCCGCAGGTTGTAGGTGATCCCGCCCACCCCAGGCAGCAGCAGGGGTCGTCCGTCGTGGCTGATCCGGTACCCGCGCATGGAGGGGTTCGTGACCTCCCCCCCCACCGACAACATGATGAGCCGATCCGAATTGGTTTTCACTACGCCTCCTTTGCGCCTCCATCCTAGCCGTGGAGAACGGGATTGACAAGCAGCGGACGGGGGGCTACGTTGCGAGCGTGACGATCCCGAACCAGATCACTCTCGCCCGGATCCTCGCCACGCCCCTGTTCATGGTTTTCCTCTACGCCGAGGGAACGGTGTTCAAGATCCTCGCTTTCGCCATCTTCGCCCTTGCCGCCCTCTCCGATGCCGTGGACGGATACCTGGCGCGGACGTTGCGCCAGGAGACGGCGTTCGGCGCCTTCGCCGACCCCATTGCCGACAAGCTGCTCGTGGCTGCGGCGTTCGTGTCGCTGGTGGAGCTGGGGGAACTGCGGGCATGGCCGGTGGTGACGATCCTCGGGCGGGAGTTCCTCGTCACAGGGTTGCGTGTGCTGGCGATGGCAGAGGGACTAGCGATTCGGTCAAGCATCCTCGGCAAGTTGAAGACGTTCTCTCACATCGGACTTGTCCTGTTCATCCTTGCCACGCGGTACTTCGGCCTTGGGCCGTGGGGGCACCAGTTGAAAGAAGCGTTCCTCTATCTCGCTGTGGCGTTGGCCATCATTTCGGGCGTGGAGTATTTCTGGCGTGGCCGGCGGGTGTTCCGCGGGATGTCGGTGCGGCGGTGAGGGCGAGGCCGGACAGAGGGGGCGTTGGTGGGGGTCCTGCGACCTCCCTTCCCCCCGAGTGTCCCTCTATAAACCGCTGGGGGATCCCCAGGGAGGTCGTTCGATGACACGACGATGGTGGCTATGGGGTTGTGTGCTCCTGGTGGGTGTTTCAGCATGTGCCGATACCCTTCACCTGAAGAGCGGACAGAGCGTAGCAGGAGAGCTGTGTGGGGTAACGGCGGGTTCTGTGAAATGGTGTGCGACGGGCGGAATCCAGGCGTCCTTTCCCCTGACCGATGTGGTACGGGTGGAGTTCAGTACGGATCCGGTTGTTGTTCCCCGAGTGTCGGAGGCGGAGTGGCGCAAGGCAATGGGGAGCGCCCAACGGGAGCTCACGTCGTGCCGGTCGGCGCGGTATGGACTCATCCTCGGCGGCCTGGCGTTCGTGGGAGGCGGGTACTGGCTCGGCCTGCAGGGGTATGAAGCAGGCAACCTCGTCATCGCCCTCGGTGCCGTGGCGGCAGGACTTGGCGTAATCGCCCCCAACCCGCGTTGCCCGACGCAAGAAGGGAAGGTTAGAACTCTCGTTCGGATCGGACTCGACCACGGCTGGCTGTACTAGGGACACCGCCGTCCCGGTGCAGATCAGGGAAGGGGCACACCCCCGAGTAGCCTGCGTTCGGCTCCGCAGGTTGACTTAGGGACGCGATCGTCTATCCTAACCCTCCTGTAGTTCTCCCTTGCCTTGCTGCGGAACGCCCGCAAGCGAATTCAGAGGTTGATGGGAAGCAGAAACCCTCTCCCCCTCAGTTAGGGTGGACGTGGTTTCGTTGGACGACGGAGGAGTCGATCAGACGTGGGGCACGACATCGCAAAGGTTCGCAATATCGGGATCGCGGCGCACATCGACGCCGGCAAGACCACGGTTACGGAACGCATCCTGTACTTCACCGGCCGCACCCACCGCATCGGCGAGGTGGACGCGGGACAGGCGACGATGGACTGGATGCCCCAGGAGCGGGAACGGGGAATCACCATCACCTCTGCAGCAACGACCACGGAGTGGAAGGGACACCGGGTCAACGTGATCGACACGCCGGGGCACGTGGACTTCACCGCCGAGGTCGAGCGCTGTCTGCGCGTGGTGGACGGGATGGTGGCGTTGTTCTGTGCGGTGGGCGGGGTTCAGCCTCAGTCGGAGGCCGTGTGGAGACAGGCGGAGCGGTACCACGTGCCGCGGATCGCGTTCGTGAACAAGATGGACCGCACTGGGGCGGACTTCTGGGGTGTGGTTCGCGAAATCCGCGACCAACTTGGCGCGAGCGCGGTGCCGGTGGTGATCCCGATCGGCGCCGAGGAGGACTTCGCGGGTCTGGTCGATCTCTTGCGGATGGAGGCGATCTACTACCGCGAGGGCGCGAATGGGTTGGAAATCGAGGTCGCCCCGGTCCCAACGGCGCTTGCGGAAGAGGCTCAGATGGCGCGGGACGCCCTCCTCGAGCGGGCAAGTGAGGAGAACGACCAACTCCTTGAGAAGTACCTCGCGGGTGAACTGCCGAGTGTGGAGGAGGTTGTGGCGGCTCTGCGCAAGGCGACCGTGGAGGGTCGGCTGATCCCGGTCCTTGCGGGGTCCGCGTTTCGCAACAAGGGAGTTCGGCGGCTGCTCGACGCGGTGGTCGACTTCCTTCCCTCCCCCGCCGACCTTCCGGCTGTGGTAGGAACGTGGGAGGATAAAGAAGAGGAGCGCCAGGCGCGCGACGACGAGCCGCTGTCGGCCCTTGCGTTCAAG
>JAGUVP010000074.1 GCA_020062805.1 Candidatus Bipolaricaulis sp. | reverse complement strand
CGAGGAGTACGAGCCGCATCTTCAGACTGGATTTGTGGTATACGCTGGGGTGGACTACGGGGCGATCCTCCGTCAAGCAGAAGCAGAGGCGGACGTGATCCTGTGGGACGGGGGGAACAACGATGTTTCGTTCTTCCGTCCCGATTTCCTGCTTGTGGTTGCCGATCCTCTTCGCGCCGGCCACGAGAGCACGTACTGGCCGGGGTCGGTCGCTGCACGTCAGGCCGACGTGATTGTGATCAACAAGGTGGACACGGCGGGCCTCGAGCCGGTCGAACGGTTGCGGGCTTCGCTGGCCACCCTGAACCCCGGAGCGAGGATCGTCGAGGCCGCCTCGCCGATTACCGTCGAGGAACCGGATCTCGTGGCTGGTCGGAAGGTCCTCGTGATCGAAGATGGTCCCACCGTGACCCACGGAGAGATGCCGTTCGGGGCTGGGGCCGTGGCGGCACGCAAACTGGGGGCATCCCTCATTGACCCGCGCCCCTACGCCGAGGGCTCGCTGGCCGGGGTGTACCGTGCCTACCCTCACCTCGGATCGGTACTCCCGGCAATGGGGTACGGAAGGGCCCAGATGGATGAGCTGGCAGCGACAATCCAGCGCGTGCCGTGCGAGGCGGTGGTCATCGCGACCCCGGTGGACCTGCGTCGGTTGATCGAGATCCGCGGTTCCTCAACCCGGGTGCGCTATGATCTCCAGGAGATCGGTCGCCCCACGCTCGCCGACGTCCTCCCCTCGTTCTGAGACAGCGGTCCAGGGTGGCTCGGACAAATGGGGCCGGGTCACCCCTCACCTGTGCTCCTCTGAGCACGGTTCGCTTCGTACCCTGCTCCCATGAGGTGGTCTGAGATGAGAACGTGTCTCCTGGGTGCGCTCGTGCTGGGGCTTGTAGGGGGGGCCGCAGCTTGGTCTCAACCCCCGACCCTGTCAGGTTCGTTGGGGATTGAGGTCGTCTTCACGCCGGTTCCTCCTGCCACGCTCGATCTGACGTCTGCGATCACCCTTGGCCTCTCGTTTGGTCGGGCCGAGGTGATCAGCCGAACTGAGATCTCGCTCGCCGGGCTGTTGGCCGAGCACCTCACGATGGGTGTCACCCTGGATGGGGTAGCATTGCGTACTGGGATGAGGTTCGACCCCTGCTTCTCCAAGTACTGGTTCGAGGTTCGGGGCGGGTGCTGTCCCCTTGAGCTCGGTGGGTTGTTCCTCGTGGAGAACTTGGTGGATCCGTGCGATCCCCCTCTGTACACGGTGGGGATTGTGCTCGACATCGGGGTCGCGTGGAGGCCGGGGTTCTTTGCCCGTTCCCTTACAGGTTTCGGAGTGACGTACCTTTACCATCTGGTCGACCTTGACCCTGCGACTGAACTGATCGCGGTTCCTGGGGTGTGGTTCGAAGAGGAGCTCCTGCACCTCGGATTCACGAGCCTCTGCTTCCACACCGATGTGATGGTCCTGTTCGACCCATTCGGGCTGGCGTGGTTCGAAGCCGGGGCATCCTACCTCTACCCGGATCCGGAGGCCGAGCTCGGGGTTCGCCTTCGTATTCTCGGGACATTCGCTTTGGACTGGGCGAAGTTGACGCTGGGAGTGCGGGTAGCCCCGGTTGCAGTCCGACTCGTCACCGCGTTCAATCTGGTGGGGTTTGTGTCTCAGGAAGTGTGGGTTGAGGTGTCGTTCTCCTGGGTTCGCATCTACTCGCGCACGCGGTTCGACTTCAGCGGCCTCATCCAGGCGATCGTGGGGATCGAGCTGATGTTCTAGACCCCGGGGGGGGATAGGACTTCCCGCCAGGGCTTGCTCGATCCGGAGGGCGGGCTATCATGCCTCTGACAAAGGAGGCGCGGATGCCCGTTGCAGGAGTTGCCCCACGATTCTCACTGAGATCCGCCTCCGGCCACGATGTGGCGCTCCAGGATCTGCGCGGTCAGTATGTCGTCTTGTGCTTCTTCCCCCGCGCCGGTGCGCCGGGGTGCAGGCAACAGGCGCGGGGGTTTCAGGCGTTGCTCCCTCAGTTCTCGGGGCTGGATGGGAACGTGGTGGGGATCTCGCCGGATTCCCCCGACGCGTTGGTCCGGTTCGAGGATGGAGCGGGCCTGATTCTGCTCTCCGACCCCGATCGGGCTGTGGCCAAGGCCTACGGGGCCACGGCGCCTGAAGGCAGGAT
>JAGUVP010000022.1 GCA_020062805.1 Candidatus Bipolaricaulis sp. | reverse complement strand
GGAGGGGCGTCCAGGCCGGTGCCTCGTCGGGGCACTGCCTCACGGGGGACACCGACGTCCCGCCTGAACGTGACCCGCATCTCGCTCCCCTCGACCACCAACTCCGTAAGGGACGAGCCCTCGAACAGGCGAAGCAGCTCCTCGATCTCGCTCAGGTTCACCTCTACACCCCCATGATGTGGTAGCCAGCGTCGACGTGAAGGACCTCCCCGGTGATTCCGCTGGCTAGATCGCTTACCAAGAACAGGGCGGCGCGGGCCACCTCATCGTGGGTGATGCTCCGCTTGAGGGGCGCCCGCTCGGCATGGGACTTCGCCATCTCCGTGAACCCCGGAATCCCCCGCGCAGCGAGTGTCCGCAGCGGTCCCGCGGAGAGCCCGCAGACGCGGATGGCGTGCGAGCCTAGTTCATAAGCCAACTGGCGGACAATCTGCTCCAAGGCGGCCTTGGCCGTTCCCATCACGTTGTAGCCCGGGAAGACGCGCTGCGAGGCCTGGAAGGTGATGGCGATCACTGCTCCCCCCCCGGCTCCCATGAACGGGACCGCCCCCCGGGCCAACGGGATCAGGGAGTAGGCGCTCACATCCAGCGTCTCATGGAACCCAGCGCGAGAGGTGCGCAGAAACTCCCCCCCGAGCTCGGCGGCAGGGGCGAAGGCGATGCTGTGGACGAGGAAGTCAAGCCGCTCCCATTCCCGCCCGATCCGGGCGAACAGCGCCTCGATCTCGCCGTCCGCCGTTACATCGCAGAGGGCAACCAGCGGGTCGCGCAACTCGGCCGCCAACCGCTCGACGTGAGGTCTCACTCGCTCGTTCTGGTAGGTGAGAGCCACCCTTGCCCCAGCGCGGTCGAGGCACTGGGCGATCGCCCACGCGATCGAACGTTCGTTGGCCACGCCGAGGACCAGGCCGACCTTGTCCCGCAGTTCGATGTGGTCCATTCGTCCTCACTCCCCGCCTTGTTCGTGCATCACCGGCACCGCCCCCTCGCAGATCCCCATCCCCCGGAACTTGCTCCGCCGGAGACCGGGGAGCTCCCCAGGCACCATCCCCCTCAGTTCGTCCATGTGGCGGCGCAGGGCCTCTCCCAGGCTTCGCGCCGCCTCCTGGGGATCGGTGTGGGCTCCTCCGGTAGGTTCCTGCACCACCTCGTCGATCACCCCGAGATCCAGGAGGTCGTGAGCGGTAAGCCTGAGCGCTGCCGCGGCCTCGCGAGCTCGGCTCCGATCCCCCCACAGGATGGCGGCGCAGCCCTCCGGAGAGATCACGGAGTAGTAGGCATTCTCCATCATGAGCAATCGGTCCCCGACCCCGATCCCAAGCGCTCCTCCACTCCCCCCTTCTCCGATCACCACCGCCACGATGGGGGTACGCAGCCGGAGCATGGTGTAGATGGAATCGGCGATCGCCCCCCCAATGTTGTGCTCTTCCGCCTTGACGCCGGGGTAGGCCCCCGGAGTATCGATCAGAGCGATGATCGGGAAGCCGTATCGTTCTCCCAATCCCATGATCCTCGCGGCCTTGCGGTATCCTCCCGGTCCGGCCATCCCGGAACGACGGATTCGGTTCTCGACCAGGTTCTTCCCCTTCTGATGGCCGACAACGACCACCGTTCGCCCGGCGAACTTGGCCAGCCCCGCCACGATCGCGCCGTCGTCGCTGCCCAGCCGGTCGCCATGGAGCTCGTAGAAGTCGTCCATCATAAGGCCGAGGTAGTCCATCGTTGTCGGACGTGACGGATGCCGGGCCAGCTGCACCTGTTCCCAGGCGCCACGGCCCAAGGAGAGACGCGCCACTTCCTCCGCCAACTCCGCGATCTGGGGGGAAGCATCGAGCCCGCTGTCGCGGGTCAGCCTCTTCAGCTCGGCCAACTTCTCCTGCAGCTCCGCAATCAGCTCGTCGATCCTCATTGGCTCTGTCTGACGGGCAAGAACTCCAAGATGTGGATCAACTCCTCCCGCAGCTTCTTGCGTTCGACCACCCGATCAACCATGCCATGCTCGAAGGCGAACTCCGCGGTCTGAAACTCGGGAGGAAGTCTCTCGCCTGTCGTTTGCTCGATCACTCTTCTCCCGGCGAACCCGATCAAAGCCCCCTTCTCGGCGATGGTGATATCCCCCAGGCTGGCGATGGAGGCCAGGACCCCACCTGTGGTGGGGTACGTCATCACCGAGACGAAGGGCACCCCAAGCCGTTCCAGGTCGCGGCGCGCGGCGGCAGTCTTGACCATCTGCATCAGAGAGAAGATCCCTTCCTGCATCCGTGCCCCCCCCGTCGAGGTGACCAGGATGAACGGCCGCAGCTCCCGAGCAGCCATGCCCATACCGTGATCGAGCTGCTCCCCCATTACCGAACCCATGCTCCCCCCGATGAAGCGGAAGTCCGTCACCGCTAGGATCACAGGGCAGCCTCCCAGTCGGGCGCGGCCGATCACGGTTTCGTTGCGAAGGCCCGTCTTCTCCTGGGCCTCCTTGAGTCGCCCCACGTACGACCGGCGATCGACGAAACCCAACGGGTCGGCGGTCACAATCGGCTTCGACACATCCTGGAACGAGCTCTCATCGACCAAAAGGGAGATTCTCTCCTGAGCAGTGAGAAAGAAGTAAGCTCCGCAGCGGGGACAGATACCGTGATTCTCCCGAATCCGTTCCCGAAAGACCAAGTCCCCACAACCGGCGCACTTGACCCAAAGGGCCCCCACTTCTCCCTTTTGCTCCAGTTTGACTTGCACATATTGTTGCCGGCGGAACCAGGAAATCTTCATCTCGCATTCACCACCGGATGACAGTAGCGCCGTAGGTAACTCCGGCTCCGAAGCCTACCAGGACGATCAGATCTCCCGTGCGAAGCTGATTGTCCTGCGCTGCCTCGGCCAGCGCAAGGGGAATGGAGGCCGTTGAGGTATTGCCGTACCTGTCGATATTCACCAGGACTTTGGCCCAGGGAAGGCGAAGCCGTTCGGCGAACGCCTTGATGATCCGCAAGTTCGCCTGGTGCGGCACGAACCAGGCCACTTCCTCCTTGGTGACCTCCGCCTGTTGCAGGGCGAGAAGGGTTGCCCGCTCCATCATCTTCACCGCTTCTTCGAACACCCCCCGTCCTTCCATCCTCAGGAAGTGCTGCCCGCTGGTCACGGTCTCCGGGGTGGCCGGAATCCTCGTCCCTCCTGCCTCGACCCTCAATAGGGCCCACTTGGTGCTGTCGGCAGCGATGTGAGAGGCGAGGATCCCCCGCCCGCCCTCCACCGGCCCGACGACGGCCGCTCCCGCCCCGTCACCGAACAGAACGCAGGTCTCTCGCTCTCGCCAGTTGGTGAAGCGAGACAAGCTCTCCAGTCCGATGACGAGGATGTGTCGGTAGCCGCCACAGAACATCCACCGCGCTACTTCCAGGGCGTAGATGAACCCGGTGCACCCCGCGACGAGGTCGAAGAACGGGACATGCCGGTTCGTTGTCCCCTCCCGATCCCGCAGCCCCTCGATGATGAACGGAGAGGACCCAGGGACCGGCATGATCTGGACGTTGGAGGAGGTGATCACCAGCTCGACCTCCTCCGGCCGGATCCCGGCGGAGGCGAGAGCCATCTCCGCCGCCTCGGTCCCGAGGCGGGCCGGGTCCTCCCCTTCCCCCAAGATCCTCCTCTCCTTGATCCCCGTCCGCTGGGTGATCCACTCATCCGAAGTCAGGACCATTCGCTCTAAATCGTAGTTGGTGAGGATCTTCTCCGGGACAGAAGCCCCTACCCCGAGTACCCCCGCTCGCTCAGCCATCTCCGACCTGCTCCTGCCCCGCCTTACCGAGCATGATCACCGCGTTGTGCCCCCCGAACCCGAACGAGTTCGAGATGGCGATGTCCACCCTTCTGTGCACTGGCCGATGGGGGGTGTAGTTCAGATCGCACTCGGGATCCGGGTGGTCGTAGTTGATCGTCGGGGGCACGAGGTCCTCCTTGATGGCCAAGATCGTGGCCACGGCTTCCACGGCGGCAGCGGCGCCGAGCAGGTGACCGGTCTGGGACTTGGTGGCGCTGATGGAAAGGCGGTGGGCATGGTCGCCGAACAGCGCCTTGATCGCCAACGTCTCGATCTTGTCGTTGAGTGGGGTTGAGGTGCCATGGGCGTTGATGTAGTCCACATCGAGGGGGGAGACCCCGGCCTGGCGGACGGCCCTGGACATCGCCTCCCGCGCTCCGCGGCCCTCGGGGTCGGGAGCGGTGATGTGATAGGCATCGTCGTTCATGCCGAATCCCAGGAGTTCGGCATGGACCCGGGCTGCCCTCTGACGGGCGTGAGAGAGGGTCTCCAAGACGAGGGTTGCTGCCCCCTCCCCGAGGACGAAGCCGTCCCTCTCTCGGTCGAAGGGACGGGACGCTCGCTCGGGCTCGTCGTTCCTTTGGGAGAGCGCCCCGGCCCGGGAAAACCCGGCGTAGGTCACGGGGATCATCGCCGCTTCGCCCCCTCCGGAGATGACGACGTCAGCGAAGCCTCCGCGCAGGAGTTCCCCCGCGAGGCCGATCGCATGATTGGCGCTGGCGCAGGCCGTGACCACCCCGAAATTGATCCCCGTGAAGCCGAAAGTGAGCGCGACCTCCGCGGCCAAGCTGTTGGGCATGAGTTGGCTGATGAACCTTGGGCTGACCCGCTCCGCACCCTGACGGAGGAGGATCTCATGGTTCTCGGCCAAGCTTTGGATCCCCCCGATCCCCGTGCCAACGACCACCCCGATCCGGTCCCGATCTTCGCGATCCAACTCCAGCCCCGCATCGGCGAGGGCCTCCCGCGCCGCAACGAGGGTCATCTGGGCCGCTCGATCCAGTTTACGGGGATTCTTCCCCATCTCCCGCAAGGCATCGGGAGTGAAGTTCTCCACCGGCGCCCCGATCTTGGTGGGAATCCCTGCGAGGTCAATGCCCTCGTCAACCCTCTTCGTTCCCGAAACCCCCTTTTGCAGCGCCTCCCAGAACGCTCCCACGCCGATGCCGATCGGAGACACGACGCCCATCCCCGTCACGACAATCCTGTCCCTGCTCTCCCTCACTTTGATCGCCCCCGCGCCGCCTAGCAGCAGGTGAGTCCACCATCCACGACGACCACCTGGCCCGTGACGTAGGCCGCGGCATCCGAACAGAGAAACACCACCACCTCCGCCACCTCCTGCGCTGTCCCCACCCTGCGGAGTGGGATCCGAGACAGAATCTCGGTTCGGATCTCCGGAGCGAGGCCCGCGGTCATCTCCGTGTCAATGAAACCGGGACAGACCGCGTTGACTCGCAGCCCGCGCGTGGCGAACTCCTTGGCGAGGGCCTTGGTCAGCCCAAGGAGCCCCGCCTTGGCCGCAGAGTAGTTCGCCTGGCCAGCGTTGCCCACCAGCCCGGCCACGGAGGAGACGTTGACGATCGCCCCCCCCTTCCGGCGGAGCATCGCCCTCGCTGCCGCCCGGATGACGTGGAAAGCTCCGGTCAGATTGACCTGAAGAACCTCCGCCCACTCCTGGGAAGACATCCTGACCAGCAGCCCGTCTCGGGTGATGCCGGCGTTGTTCACCAGGACGTCGACGTGTCCGTAGTGCTGCAGGACGGCATCGAGGAAGGACGTCGCCTCATCCGGGCGGCCCACGTCGGCGGGGATGAACAGGGCCTCCGCGCCGGACTTCGCCAGCTCGGCGGCGAGCGCCTGCCCTCGCTCCACATCCCGCCCGCAGAACGCGACCAGCGCTCCTCCCCAAGCCAGCCT
>JAGUVP010000072.1 GCA_020062805.1 Candidatus Bipolaricaulis sp. | reverse complement strand
GAGGACGGTCCCGAGAAGCACGCCAAGGGCCGCAACCCACGCCTCTACCGCGTCGGTGTCCCCTCTCCCGCGGCTGGGAGAGGGGTTGGGGGTGAGGGCGCGTGGCGCCTGACCACTGCCGAGCGGAAGCGGATCCTCCTCACCCACATCTACGGCGTGGACATCGACCCCCAGGCCGTCGAAGTGACCAAGCTCTCGCTGCTCCTCAAGGTGCTGGAGGGCGAGACCCACGAGACGCTGGACAGCTTCTACCGGCTGTTCCAGGAGCGCGCGCTTCCCGACCTGGGGGCGAACATCAAGTGCGGGAACAGCCTCATCGGCCCCGACTTCTTCGCCGGGGCGGAGTACAGCCTGCTCGACGAGGAGGAGCGGTACCGGATCAACCCGTTCGACTGGCACGCCGAGTTCCCCGACGTGTTCTCCGGCGACAGCCCCGGCTTCGACGCCGTGATCGGCAACCCGCCGTACATCCGCATTCAAGCCCTGCGCGAGTTCCACGCCGGGCAGGTCGAGTACCTCAAGCGGCGCTACCACGCAGGGAGCAAGGGCAACTTCGACATCTACGTCCTGTTCGTCGAGCGCGGGCTGGAGCTCCTGAACGGCCACGGGAGGCTCGGGCTCATCCTTCCGAACAAGTTCTTCAACGCCCAGTACGGCCAGCCGCTCCGCGAGCTGCTCTCCAAGGGCCGCCACGTCTCCCACATCGTCCACTTCGGCGATCAGCAAGTGTTCGTGGGTGCATCTACCTACACTGCACTCCTCTTTCTCGACAAGGCGGGTACAGATAAGTGCGCTATCGCGTTGGCGGATGATCTGGCGGCGTGGGTCTCAGGTGAGAGAAGATCTGTGGCAACGATACCTTCTTGTAGCCTCACCGTGGCTGAGTGGGCGTTTGGTGCAGGAGGAGAATCACGCGTCTTCAACAAGCTTCGTCAACTGCCCGTCTCTCTGGCGGGCATCACTACGCGTATCTACCAGGGGCCGATAACAAGCGCTGATAGTGTGTTTCTGTTCAGCGAGTTCTCCGATGAGCAGGATGCGGGCGGCGTTCGTGTCTATTCAAGGGCGCTGCAAGACTGGGTGACGATCGAATCGGGCATCCTTAGACCAGTCGTGCGTAGCGGGGACATCTCACGGTATTACGCTGCCCCCAGCGTGCTGGTTCTGTTCCCCTATGAGGTGAATAACAGCGAAGCCAGGCTGCTTTCGACCGAGGAACTGGGTACCCGGTTTCCCCGAGCTTGGGAGTACCTGCTCGCAAACCGGAAGGCCTTGGAGGGCAGGGAGAAGGGACGATTCCGTGATCAGCAGTGGTACCGCTTTGGGAGGACACAGAACCTCGGGCTCTGGGAGCAGAGTAAGCTCATGGTCCCGTACATGGTTGCCCGACTTGCCGCATGGCTTGACACTGACTGCAACTACTACTTCATCAACGTTACAACGGGGGGATACGGGGTGACCCTTCGTTCGGATGCGCCTAGTCTTCATTATGTGTGTGGTCTGCTGAACTCCACGTTGCTGGACTTTTTCCTCAAGCGCGTCTCAAGCAGATTCCGCGGAGGCTACTACGCTGCCAACAAGCAGTACATCGAGCAACTCCCTATTCGGCCCATCGATTTCTTGGATCCTGTCGACAGGGCCCGGCACGACAAGATGGTGAGCCTGGTCCAGACCATGCTCGACCTGCACAAGGAGCTCGCCGCCGCCAAGACCGCCCACGAGAAGACCATGCTCCAGCGCCAGATCGCCGCCACCGACCATCAGATCAACCAACTCGTCTACGACCTCCACGGCCTCACCGCAGACGAGATTAGGACTGTGGAGGGACAAAAGCCATGAAAGGTGTCGTTGAATGGTTTCGGGATCCCGGTATTGCAGAGTTTCTGACGTTTCTGGTCGCGGTGTGTGCGTTATTTGTGTCGATCTGGGCGGTGTGCTCAAGCAAGAGGGCAAATAGGAAGGCTACAGAAACACAGGCCAGGTTGCTCGGGATCGAGGAACAACGCGACGCTGACCGCCTGACACAGGCTCGGCAGGCCGCACTCCGGGCTGCGCTTCGTTCGGATCTCACCGGAGGACATTGCCTCCACATCAGCAACCGAGGCCGCGGTGCAGCGCGGAGGATTCAGATCCTTATGGACGGGAAGCCACTGGACGAACATCCTGCAGTTCATTCGGGCGTGAGGATTCCGGAGGTGATTGAAGCAGGCTCCGAGATCTCGCGCCACGTGTTCACCTGCGACTCGAACCCGCCTTTCGAGGTCGAGATAACGTGGGAGGATGATTCGAACGTTCCGGGTCGCTACCAAACAACACTGACGCCATGACGTGGGCCCGGGCGTCTCGCGTGACCCGGGTGGGAGAGCGAAAGCTCCTGACATAGCGCATGTGGCATCCCCAGATTCAGATGTGGTCCCGTACATCCATGCATTGCGTGCTTGTTCTCTTGCTCGCAGAACCACCAACGGCCATTGCATACGGCTTGTATCACAGGCTACGATTGGGTGATGAGCGGAGGACGAGAGGAACAACAGGGTGATACAGAAGCGCGCGAGTTCATCGTGGCTCTCGCGGAGCGCAGGCTCCGGGATCTTGAAGCTGCGTCGGATGCTGTTGACCAGAAGGCTGGTATCACTCTAGGCTTCGCTGCTGTAGTTCTCGTGCTCGTGCTTCAGCGCGGTTTGCTCGGAGCCGACCACGCGATCTTACGTCTCCTCACTATGTTCGGTTGCGGCGCTCTGCTCGTCAGCATTGCAGGTGCGATCGTGTCGATACTTCCGCAGTCCAGGCGCTGGGACCCAAACGTGGCTTCGCTGGTTGAACGATACTGGAATGCGTCGCTGCATGAGACAATGGAGAGAACGGCGGCAAACATGGGAGAGGCTTGGCGGTTCAACAAGGTGGCCCATGGGAAGAAGGTGCGTTCCTTTCGAGTAGCACTGTGGGCTCTCGCGCTTGCAGTTCTGGCGTTGGTGATCGAGGCGATGGTGATTCATTGAGGTGGAGGCCGTGTCTTTAGCACTCCGGGAACGGGAGGTGATCACTCTGACAGGGAAGGCTGGTACCAAGAAGCCGGTCAAGGGTCCGAAGTCCGATCCGAATCTGATTGACGTCGTAACGAAGGATGGGGGCGGAGGGAAGAAAGCTGAGACACGCTGAGCAAGGTGGCCGGGGACATTGCCACCGGGCTTGTGCAGACGGCGAGCCCGATACCGGCTGGCCATCGCTGTTCAGACATGGTATAGGAAGGGATGATGCCGAAGTACTACGTGAACCGTCAGGCACAGGCAAGCGGAGAGCATGAGGTGCACAAGGCCGATTGCTCTTGGCTTCCCAGCGAGGAGAACAGGCAGTACCTTGGTGTGTTTGACAGTTGCCGCGCTGCCGTACGGGAGGCAGGAAAGCACTACTCGAAGGTCGATGGATGCCGCTGGTGCTGTGAGGAGTGTCATAAGAGGTGAGGGTGTCCTGCAATCATGAGGATGCAGCAGGGGAACTCCGGTGTGCAGACTACGTGGGACACCGTCGTGAAGCACTACCACATCAACATCTTCTGGAGCGAGGAGGACGGCGGGTACATCGCCGACATCCCCGACTTGGAGGCTTGCTCTGCCTTGGGGCTACAGCGGAGGAGGCCCTAAGGGAGGTAGAGATCGCCAAAGCCGCCTGGCTCGAAGCAGCCCGCGCCGAAGGGCGCTGCATCCCCCAACCCCGCTACCGCCCCGCGATCTACCAAGCCACGAGGTGATCTCCATTCACATGCGCCGCCCCGCCAAGACCGCCCACGAGAACACCACGCTCCAGCGCCAGATCACCGCCACCGACCACCAGATCGACCAACTGGTCTACGCCCTCTACGGCCTCACCGAGGAGGAGATCGCGATTCTGGAGGAATCACATGTGTAGGGCATATTGCAGGAGGCGGTTCAGGACATGGCATCGCCGGTCGTAGACACTTGGATACACGCAACCATGCTTGTTGAGAACCAATGGGGGGGTCGGGGAACGGGTTTCTTGGTGGCGCGCTCAGTGAGTAGGGATGGTGTCAAACTGTTCTTGGTGACCAACAAGCACGTGATCCATAAGGATGCGGAGCAACGCGCTCAGGCTTCACACATGATCCTACATCTGAACGTGAAGGAAGAGCACGAGCGCATCGCCCGGAACGCTGTTCCCTATCCTCTGAGGTCGGCGGATGGGGATAGGACATGGCGCGAGCACCCGGACAGAGACGTAGATGTTTTGGCTGTTGACGTCACGCCAATGCTTGTCCAAGACCAGAAGATCAGTGCCAAATGGGCCGACTACTCGTCGTTCTCGGACTCCGCAACGATTGGCCGGCTTGGGATCACGATGGGAGACGAGGTTCTTGTGCTCGGTTACCCTCTGGGTCTGCGCCATAGGACCACCAACTACCCGCTGGTTCGGCAAGGGATCGTAGCAACGATGATCGGGGAGAGTCTTGAAGACGAAGCATCGTCGGGGTCAGATCTTGTTCCGTGCATAGCTGTGCCGGATTCTTGTCCCGATCCCTGTGAGTAGTAAGATGCCCTCTGAGCATGGGTGATGCGGGATGAAGCTCACGTGCGATCGCAGCAGGGCGTGGCGTACATGCGGCTCAGGGGGAAGCGAGCCGACGTGGAGACCGTTCGCAACAGCGACGAGCTGAACATAGATCTCGCCCCCGACGGGACCGTGTACGGGATTGAGTCCCCAAGCGGCAACGAGCAGGTTGCGCCGGGAGCGGACGGCAAGCTGGTTCTCGTGGACGAAGCGCGCGGCAAGACCCACGAGGTTGCGCTTTCCTGACGGAATCCACCCATGAGGGACTACCACATCAACATCTTCTGGAGCGACGAGGACGACGGGTACATCGCCGACATCCCCGACCTGGAGGCTTGCTCAGCCTTCGGGGCTACAGCGGAGGAAGCCCTGCGAGAGGTAGAGAGCGCCAAAGCCGCCTGGCTCGAAGCAACCCGTCGCGAGGGTCGCCCCATTCCCGAACCAAGCTATCATCCACCGATCTGTTCAGAACTGTCCGAGGTTATGGCACAGCTTGAACGTGGACGAGCGTACTTGCGTAAGCCCCTATTCCCTTCAAGGCCCTCTCCTGATGGCTGGCGGACAGACGCATGTCTGGGTTTCGCTGAGTACATCTGGGATATCTATGCAATCGGGTACAAGCTTGCCGCAGACCTACTGGTCGAGTACGTGGTCCAGCGCGAAAGAGACCAAGATACGTTGGCGTATCCCATAGGGTTTCTATACAGGCACTGCATAGAGCTGCGTCTGAAGGAACTGCTCGTTGTCAGTGCCATGCTCCATGATCGAGATGTTCAGGTGCTAGAGAGTAAGGAACTTGGGGAGCTCGGACATGATCTGATTCTCCTTTGGAGACGCGTCCGAACAACCATCGAGGAGGTCTGGCCTAACTCCGAGCGCGAGCGCGATCTGGATGCTCTTGAGGTAAGACTTGAGGAATTCTGCAAGGTGGACCCTGGCTCGTATTCGTTTCGCTACCCCAAGGACAAGAAAGGTGGAAGAGCTCTCGACTCCGTACGACGCTTCAACCTCTGCCATCTCAGAGATGTCGTGGAAGGGATCTCCCAGCTTCTGGAGGGGTGTAGCGACGGCATGCGGGAATACCTGGACAACAAGCGTGAGATGCATGCTTACCTCGATCACGAGTACGGTGGTCCCTGATCTCCAAGATGGACGGGCAGCCAGCAGAGGTGGTTCGTTGTGGACTCCTACAGCGCCTTCTGAGATCCTAGGGGCACTGGACTGGCTGGTTCGCGGGCCATCGCTCCTCCCTTCCCGTCGCGCCCCGGGGCATCCCGCACATGGCTGAGAGCAGCCCTTCGCCCTGCAGATCGGGTGATCACGGAGGCTATTGGGCAGCTGCGAGACACCAGGTGGCGAAGACCTCGGTAGGGGACTATCTAGCTGAGAAACGCCTGCATCCCTGGTCAGGCTTAGTAGTCACAGACCTTGAGGAATGCCCTGGTGCTCTTGATGTACTGCCAGACCAGGCTGGGAGGGATCACCAGCCTTGAACCCACGGCATCTTGGATGCCGATCGTGAGGATGGTCGCCCGAAGGGCAAGCCGCACTTCTTCACTTGGGATAGCGCCGTTGTGGTGAACAAGGCAGTTTCTAACTGTGCCGGCTTCCCAGAAGGAAGGATCTATCGCTGCACCTGTGAAGGTGACACCGTAGAGGTCGGAGAGGAGGAAGGCGAGATATCGGGTGTTGAGGAAGCTGGTTGAGGCGCGAGGTCCGCGGTTCTGCTTGTGCCATTTCGGCTGTTGAGTGCTGACCCGTCCCGGGACATCATCCAAGCTGATGCCTTCCCGCTCTGCTATGTATTCCTTGCCGAAGGCCTCTAGCAAGCTCAGGAGGTAAATGGACCGCAGTTTGGGGAGGACATCGACGCAACCCTTCACAAGGTCGTACAACGTGCAGGGTGAATCGGCCGGGATTCCAAGGAGTTGCTTGGCAGCGGGCGTAATGCGCTGTCGGTCTAGTTCTTTGACCAGCACAGGGTCATGATGCTGGCCAGCAGCAATCTCGTCGTTGATCTGGCGCGCGAATCTGCGACAAGTCTCGTTCTTGAGATCCATTAAGCCTCTCCCCTGTAGCTGAACCGGCCTGTGCTTGAGGAGCTGGAGCCCCTGCCCATCTTTCGCGAGCGCCTCACAGGTTGCGTCATTCCCTTCGCTGCAAGGATGCGAACCAGCGCCGAGACAAATCCTTCACGAAGCGCCGCGCCTCCTGGAGACTCATGGGATCCTTTGGCGCTGGATACTTCTTTTTGTTTGCATGGCGCGCATCATCGCCGATGGCGTCTCTGCTTTGTGCTGTCTGCCTGAACCGCTTTTCGTCCGCTTGCACTACCCACCCCTTCTTGTAAGGGTTGGTGCCGATAGCATCCTTGATGACCTCATACACCTTGTAGAGCTCCCCCCAAGTGGCCCTCCTGAGTTGCCGGAGCACAAAGCGCACCTCTTCTTCCTCCATCGCCAGGCGAAGTAGCCTCACGGATTCAGCAGGTTCCTCACGCACCGTTTCCGCATTGCCCTCCACAGATGCTGGGTGCGCACATACGATCACCATTGCAGCAGCTGAAGCCCTTGCAAACACATGGCGTTTTCGCTGTCCATCTTCTCCATGTTCTACGATCCCGTCGAGTTCTGCCTCAGCAGGATGGTCGAGAAAGGCGGCCACGCTCTCCATGTAGGGTAGACACTCCTCTGCGATCGTGTGGACCTCTGATGATGTAGCGCAGCGCTCGAAACGTTCTGAGACCAGATAGTAGTCTTCTCCCTCCTTCCACACCCTGCATTCCTCGGAGGAGAAGAGCTGCACCAGGCGCTTGAGGTCACCTTCACGGCCGCTAAGCTGCACCCACCATCGTCTCATTTCGCATCCTCCACGGAGGGCAGCTGCGTTGTCTCTCCTTGGTCCGGTTTCATGGCCATCTACGGAGCAAGTCGGCAGCTCAGTCTGAGCCGCCGCCGCTACGCCGGAGTATCTGTCAAGTGTGGCCGACCACCATGAGCGGAGCCTCCTGCTGCTGGTAGTATAGCGGCTCGAACTCGACAGGTGGAACGTTTCCGATCGGCTCAAGCAATCGCCTGTTGTTGAACCAGTCCACCCAATCAAGCGTTTCGAACTCGACATGCTCCACCCCACGCCACGGTCCCCGCTCCTGAATCACCTCCGTCTTGTACAGTCCGATGATCGTCTCGGCAAGCGCGTTGTCGTAAGAGTCCTCCACGCTTCCCACCGATGGCTCGATCCCCGCCTCCCTCAGGCGCTCGGTGTAGCGGATCGAGAGGTACTGCGCCCCCCGGTCGCTGTGGTGCACGAGCCGCTGCGTGTCAGGCCGGGCGTACAACGCCTGCTCGAGGGCATCGAGCGCCAGGTCGCTCCGTAGCGACCTCGACACCCGCCACCCGACGATCCGGCCGGAGAACGCATCGATCACACGAACGCCGCGTACACGAACCCCGACCAGGTCGTCACGTAGGTCAAGTCCGCCACCCACAGCTCGTTCGGTCGGCTGGCCGTGAAGTCACGCTCGACAAGATCAGCCGGACGCGCTAGGGCTTCCTCGGGGATCGTCGTGCGGATCCTCTTCCCCCGCACCGCGCCCGCGAGCCCCATCCCCCGCATCAGCCGCTCCACCGTACACCGCGCCACCGTGATCCCTTCCCGCCTGAGCTTTCGCCACACCTTCCGCGCTCCGTACACCTTCCGGTTCTCCTCCCACACGCGCTGGATCTCCTCGCTCAACGCTGCGTCACGGCGGGCACGCTCGGGTAGCCGTGAGGGATCTCTCTCGCGTGCCTTCCGCTCGTAGTAGGTCGACGGGGCGATCGGCAGCACCTCGCAGATCGGCTCGACCCCGTACTCCTCACGGTGCGCGTCGATGAACGTCGTCATCTCTTCCGTCGGCGGTCGAGCTCCGCTTGGGCGAAAAAAGCGGACGCCTTCCTCAAGATCTCGTTGGCGCGCCGCAGCTCGCGGTTCTCGCGCTCGAGTTCGGCCATCCGCGCCCGCTCATCGCTCGTCACTCCACCGCGCCGTCCGGTGTCGATCTCTGTCCGCCGCACCCACGTGCGCAGCGTCTCCGGCGTACACCCGATCTTGCCGGCGATCGACACGATCGCCGCCCACTGGGACGTGTGCTCCCGTTCATGCTCGAACACCATCCGCACCGCCCGCTCCCGTACCTCCGGGGAGTACCGCGCTGACTTCGCCATGCCTCCATCCTCTCAAGCCCCCTGGCCTCCGGCAATCCCGGGGCGGTTCACAAAACAGTATTACGGTACTGGACACTCTAGGCGGATCGAGGGGTTGTCGCCAAATAGCGCGCTTCTTATACTCCCCCCCTGGCATGTCGCGGCCTTCAGACAAACTGCGGGGTTACGGACCGCCGGATTGTGAATTCCGGTTGTCGCGGCGTTGCGTCCAAGGACTCAGCATATCTCAAGAGGACTTCATAGGGTCGTTCTTGGCAAAGAACCCAACAAGGCGGGACCTGCGGCGTCGGGTTCTCAAGCAGGCACTTCCGCCAGAGTGTGTTCACCAGTGTACGCGGTTCGCCTTCAACGGTGCAGCAGCCCCCCCCCCCGCCAGCGTCAGGAGATCGGAGAGGGAGCTCTATGTCGATCTCATCGCATCTCATCTGTCTTGGCACACGACGATCACGCGCTTTCGCATTCACTGGAGTACGTTGTCTAAGAATGAAACGGAACGGGCAATTGAATCGCTAGATGTCGCAACTGACGCAATCCACAGTCTCGGTTTCAACGGCTTCCTCAAGACGGTCATCGTTACAGGATCTCCTGAAGCGACGATCCGGGTTCTTGAAGAGACGGCGACAAAAAAGGATAACGAACTCCTAGACCGCTTGTCTACACCCGGCCCCTCGGAACCACCTGTTGAGGCTCCTCCTTCTTTGACCCCTGCCGATCTGTCGGCACTTGTGGGGAAGGTTTCAGCCACGACCATGCTGTACATTGATGTAAGGAATCGTGAAAGGCACTTGGTGATCAACTTCCGCGGCTGGAAGGATTGGGAGGGGATCTCCCCGCCGGATCAGATCAAAGCTGAACTTCTGCAGGGGATGATTGACCGTATGAGAAGGGAAAAGACGGCGCGCATTCGAACGGATCTGTGGAAAGCGGGCCTCCTATCCCGGAAAGCACGCGATCCGCAAGTCGTCAATGCGGCTGTAGAAGTGCTGAACGAGTCTATTGTCGAAGCGTACCGATACCGGTACAACCTTCTACCCAAGCGCGCCCCAGCCGACCATGATTGCGTGCCGATCCTCGCCGTTATCCTCGGAGCGAAACGCGGCCTAAGGCAACTGTCCCGCAATCGTGATGATCTCGTGGTACGCGCACTTCGACTATATCACCCAGTGCGGGATATGCTGATATCCGCCACAGGGCACGCCTTCGCCGCTCCTAATCTTCCGCAGCCCCCCAACGTGACAGAGGTGCTCGAGGCTGCCAAGCTGAATCGGGAGATGGCGCCTCTGGCAGATAGCCTACAGGAGATGCTGGATCGTCTCCCGAACTGCAGTCCCGCGAACCCTTGTGAGTACACCGCGCAGGATTTCGTGAGGTTCTACAAGCTGATCGTAGCCCCTCGTCGCTTCCTTCCGATATGGCGCGATCACCTTGTGATATATCACTAGCAGCCCGAACCTAGACAATCTCTATGTTGGTTGTAGGTCCTATGTCCACGGGTTCGCGAACATAGCTTGGGAGTCTCACTACCCGGCGCCGGCCCAGTTCGAACAACGCGTTCAGAGCTTCATTGAGTGAATGATCCTGCATAAGCACCTCAAGAACCATATACGCTCTCACACTCGATGCGGCTCCCGAGACTTCTTTGATCTTCGTCATTACGCGCCCAAGTGTCTCCTCATCTGGGGTTGTCAACTTGACCTCCTTCTTCGAGACGGTCAGGGTGACGGCCTCCTGAATCTTCTTGACCCTAGTACCGGTACCGAGCACCTCTCCTCGGATTGCCCGTAGAGTTCTCCCTGCTTTCAGGGACAGGCACACCGTTACCGCTATCGCGACTAATGAGAGGATGATCGTCGCAAGCAGCGATACCCAGGTGAGAGTGCTTTCGCGACACACACAGACGATGACGTCGCTACCCGCGGCTCCCATAGTGTCCATAGTCTACTCCACAGTGGCTGGGCCTCGCTCTAACCCCTCGGGGGTATCCTCCGGAGACGAAAGGGAAACCCTGACCGAGAGAACAGCGGATGTCTGGGTCCGTGAGTGGCCGACGAGCACCACCTTCTACCCCTCAACCCCACGGGGCCGGTCCTGGATCGGGGAGAAGTTCGACCCGGCAACGGTCCAGACAGAAGATGGGGAATGGTGCGGCTCCTCGGAGCACGCGCCCCCGATCATCGCGGCGATGAAGGCGACGGGATTGGAGGTCCTGCGGCGGCGGTGGGACCGGCTGTGGGGGCCTCCTCTCGCGACACTATCAGGCCACCCACGGGATACCAATGGAGAGCATATGGTCAACGGCGACTCAGCACGTAGCCGAGATCATCGCTATACTGACTAAACCGGGCGCTTCATGGAGACCCTAGGGCATGACGACCGGGGAGAGTAGGAGACCTCTGGTCAAAGGAGGGAGATGGAGAACGGAATGTATAGATGCTTCAGGTGGGCCCAACGTTCTCGGTGTGAGAGGTCGCAAGAGCCCAACTGGGCTGTTGAGTGTCAAGAGACAGGGAGAGGAGGTGGGTACATGATTAGCCAACGGATGCGCATAGGCATGGCCCTACTCGCAGTAGCGGCTACGGTGATCTTGGCTTCAAGTGAGCCGGTGAAGAATGTTGTCCTCGAGTACTTCTTCAGTAACCAGCAGGCAGGCTCCATTCCGCTCGTCTTTGTAGACGCGAGCGATAGCACTGTCGGGGTAAGCGGATATCAACGCGACTACCTCGTTGATCAGCACGAAGTCACGATTATCTTCGACGACCAACCCCCCCCCAATGGCTGCGGCTTCGGACTCTTGGCCAAAGGCGGCATCACCACGCCAATGGCGGAGATCCTTGAAGTCTTTGGGTCTGGGACGAACGGCCTCTGGATCAACCTGTGTTGTTTCCATCTCTACCCGCACATTTCCATCTACACAGGCTACACACCCTCCTGGGCCGTGTTCACGGTGATCCACGGGAACCTCCTAGAGATAACAGCGATGCCTTCTGGAAAAACACAGACCTTCCCGCTCCGGGGCGAGAGCGGTAGTCTGCTTTTCAACGAGAAAGATTGCAAGGGGCTCACACACTTCGAGATCAGGGGGGTCGAGGCCTATATCGTCGAGTTGCGGTTGGTCCTGGTAGAAGAGTAACCCCCTTCGTACGTCGGTCGATGACCGGGCGGTGCTAGAGTGTCCAGTACCGTAATGCTGTTGACACGTTAGCCCTCCTTGACTGACGCGTGAGTGGCCGCTCCCCAGAACACCTCTGCCGGGGTGCGTCCCTGAGTCCGGTACCCTTGGTGCGGTCGCTCCTCGTTGTAGAACCGCAGGAACCCCGCAAGTGACCTCTGGAGCTGATGCGCGCGGGTGAAGTACCTTCGTTGGAACGCCACCCGCCAGTGCTCGTGGAGGATCGTTCCCTGCAGCCGCTCCACGAACCCGTTCGTCCACGCGTGCCGCGGCTTCGTCTGCGAGTGGGTGATCCCCAGGTCCCGGCAGGCTTGGTCGAACTCGCCCTTGAACTCGCTCCCCCGGTCCGTGAGCACGCGCCGAAACTTCCACCCCGCCCGGGCGAACTCAGGAACGAGCACCTCGGCCAGGAACCGTGCTGCCTCCACAGAGTTGCGGGCAGGGGTCACCTTCGCCCAGGCGTAGGAGCTCGCCGCATCGCACGCCGTGATCTGCCACATCTGCCCCACGCCCTTGAGCTTCCCGATGAAGAACGTGTCCAGGCACACCAGCTCCCCCGGTTCATCGACAGCTACGTGCCGGGTCCGCCGGAGGTTCCGTCGCGTGCGCTCGGTGAGGAGCCCCGCAGTCTTGGCTGCATGG
>JAGUVP010000149.1 GCA_020062805.1 Candidatus Bipolaricaulis sp. | reverse complement strand
TACCACGCGTATTGGATCCCGGCCACCGAGTCGGCGGACCCGCGCCTGGAACGCCTTGTGGAGGCGGCGCGGCGTCGCCGGGGGATCGAGACCCGGCCCCTGGACATGCGGCGCCTGGTGGACGAGGTTCAGAACATCGTCCACGTCTACAACGAGGCGTGGGCGGCCAACTGGGGGTTCCTCCCGATCACGAAGCCGGAGGCGGAGGCCCTTGCGAAGAGCCTGAAGACGATCGCCGACCCGGAGCTGGTGCGGTTCGCGTACGTGGGCGGCGAGCTGGCGGCGATGATCGGGGCGATCCCGGACCCCAACGTGGTTCTCAAGCCGGCGTGGAACCCGGTGCTCGACCTGGACCTCGTGCGGGCGGTGCGCCTTCTCGCCGGGCGGCGGCGCATCCGCACGCTGCGGCTGATGTTCTTCGGGATTTGCCCTCCCTACCGCAAGATGGGGGTGGACGGGGTCCTCTTCCACGAGGTGTTGACGATCGCGTGGCGGAAGGGGTACCGCGCCGGCGAGGCGTCGATGCTCTTGGAGGAGAACGACCTCATCCTCCGCGCGGCGGCGATGATGGGCGGGGTGCTCTACAAGACGTGGCGGATCTACGAGATGCCAATCCTGTAGTCCGTGGTCCGTCATCCGTAGTCCGTAATCCGTTGTCCGCGGACCGTTGTCCGTGGGCCGTGGGGGCGCGAGCAGCGGTGCCCGGACTGCAGGGAGACCGTGCGGCCAACGGATCACGGAGAGCGGGCAACGGTATAATCCTCGCGTGGCGGTGCAAAACAGGATCCGCAAGGTCAGGAAGCGCGACCGGTCGCTCGTCGCATTTGACCAGGGCCGGATCATCCACGCCATCCTGCGCGCGGTCCGCTCCGTAGGCGGGTTCTCCCTCGACCACGCGCCGGGGGTGAACGACCGGTTGTTCGCGTGCGGGGACGACGAGCACATCGCGGCTTTCCTCGCGGATGTCGTGGTGGCGACGCTCAACCGCGACCCCCGCCACTGGATCGCCAACTTTCCCCCCACGATCGAGGAGATCCAGGATACGGTGATCCACGTTCTGCGAAGCTTCGGGTTCGTCATCGTCGCCGACGCCTACGAGTGCTGGCGGTGGGGCAAGCACTGGGTGCGGGCGGGGGCGATCACGATGGACGAGTTCGTGGGGAACGGCTACCCCACGCCGCTCCACCAGGAAACCTTGGCCTGGAACCGCGACCACGGCTGCGACAGCGTGGACGGGCTGAACGACATCGTCCGCTCGGGGCGGTTTCCGGCCTTGGTGGAGTCGGCCACGGAGCGCTACGAGCGGTCGGTGGACGAGGCGGCCGGCAAGGTCCTGGCACGGGCTGAGCGGGACGACCTGCGCGTGATCTGGGTCTCCGGGCCGTCGTCGTCGGGCAAGACGACGACCACGGTCAAGCTCCTCCAGCGGCTGGAGCAGGAGGGCCTCACGTTCCTGATGCTCAGCCTGGACGACTACTTCTGGCCGCTGGTCGAGCACCCGACGGACTGGCTGAACGACCGCAACTTCGAGACCCCGGAGGCGCTCGACATCCAGGCCATCAACCGCCACCTGCGGGCCCTCCTCGACGGTCAGACGATCGAGAAGCCGATCTACAGCTTCAAGGAAGGCCGCCACGTCGGCACGAAGCCGGTGCGCCTCAAGAAGGATCAGGTTCTCCTTTTGGACTGCCTTCACGGCCTGTACCCGCCCCTCACGGCGGGGATCGCCCGGGAGGCGATGTTCTACCTGTACATCGAGGCGGCAAACCTGCTCCACGAGGGCGACGGGACGAGCGAGCGGATGACGCAGTTCACCGACGTGCGACTCCTGCGGCGGATGCTGCGCGACGTCAAGCACCGCAACCACCCACCGCTGGGGACCCTCCTCCACTGGCACTACGTGCGCAGCGGGGAACTGTTCTCGATCATCCCGCTGATGGGCCTCGCCGATCACGTGGTGAACGGGGGGATGCCGTTCGACCTTCCGCTGCTGAAGCCGTTCTTCCTTCCCGACGGGATCTGGCCGAAGCCGGACGAGGTCGCGCTCTACGACACGTTCCTCGATGCGCGGATCCGCTATCGGAGGATCGGGAACCTGCTCGCGGGGGTGGTGGGGCTGACGCTGTGGGAGGCGGAGGACCACGCCCTCATCCCCGGCGACCACCTCGTGCGGGAGTTCATCGGCGGCAGCACCCTGCAGATCCCCCACAACGAATAGTCGCGAGTCAGCAAGTCCCGAGTCCGAAGCCAAGGCCTTCGATCCGCGTACCCTCTGCCTAGCATTGGGACTTGCGACTCGCGGACTTACCGACTTGCGACTGTCCTGAAGGGGAGCGCCTCCCCCAGTCGGGTGGAGGAGGCGCGGAGGGTGAGTGCGGAAGCGGGCTCTCTATCTCCGTCTGCCGCAGCCCCCAGTGCTGCAGTCTTCGACCTGCACCAGACGCGTCGCCCGGGCCTCTGCGCCCGCGGCGTCGGTGACGGTGAGGATGACGAGGAACTCGCCGGGGTGGGCGAACGTGTGGCGCACGATCATCCCCTCGCCGGTTCCGCCGTCGCCGAAGTCCCACGTGTAGCGGGCGATGTCTCCGTCGGGATCGGAGGAGGCGGAGGCATCAAACGTGACGGACTCGCCATCGAACGGGTCCACGGGCAGGAACGTGAACGACGCGGTCGGCGGGTTGTTCAGGGCGCGCACGAACGTCGTCCCGCGACCCG
This sequence comes from Candidatus Bipolaricaulis sp., assembly GCA_020062805.1. GTDB lineage: Bacteria > Bipolaricaulota > Bipolaricaulia > Bipolaricaulales > Bipolaricaulaceae > Bipolaricaulis. The sequence continues at coordinate 1,821 of JAGUVP010000149.1, read as the reverse complement.
TCCCCGACGGGCCGATCACGACGAGCGTCACCAGGTACTCCCCGGCGCGCTGGTAGGTGTGCTCGATCTCCCGACCCGAGACCACGGGGCTCCCGTCGCCGAAGTCCCACAGGTGATCGCTGAGCGTTCCATGGGGATCGGCGGACCGGCTCGCGTCGAAGTGGACGGCGAGCGGCGCCTTGCCCTCACCGGGAGAGGCAACGATCGAGACGCTGATCTGCGTTGGTCCAGCGGGGTCGGGCGTGCATCCGGACAGGATCAACAGCCCCCCGAGGATCGCGGTGATCGTCCATACGGTCTTTCTCTTCATCGTGCACCTCTCACTGTCCCGTATAGCAGCCAGGCCCACCCTGCACCTCGATCACCTGGGTGACCTGGGCGGTGGCGCCGACTTCGTCCACGATGGTCAGGGTGACGGGGTACGCCCCGCCATACCAGTACATGTACCCGACCTTCTCTCCAACGTCCCAATCACCGTTTCCGAACGACCAGCGGTACTCGACGATCTTCCCGTTGGGCGTGGTGGAGGTGGAGGCATCGAACCAGATCGTCTCACCTGTGCCGGGCCGCCACGGGGCATAGCTGAAGCTTGCCGTGGGGAGGGCGAACTGGACCTCGACCTGGCTGACGCGGCGGCTGGACAGGCCCTGTTCGTCGTACACCTCGAGCGTCACGCGGTAGGTCCCGCCCCGACGGTAGGTGTGGGACACGATCGGCCCCAGGGCACGGGTTCCATCGCCGAAGTCCCAGATGTACTCGACGAGTTTGCCTTTCTCGGCGAACGAGAGCGATCCGTCGCACACCACGTTGAGGGGAGCGACGCCCACGCTGGGGCGGATCGCGAACAGGGCTTCGGGTGGAAGGGTCTGGAACTTCGGCGTGCATCCCCCGAGGATGAGCGCAGCCAGTGCGCATCCAATCAACAGAATCTTCTTCATCGCACACCCCCTCACAGGTTGAACTCCATCCGTACCGTTATTCCCAGCCAAAGGCCGGAAAACCCCACGGGATCGCCAAGACCGTCCGCGTTGAGGTCGAGCACCGCGGCGCCGGAGGTCGGCACCCAGGCTGGGGCGAGCCGGAACCCAACTTCCAATCCCGCGCTGATGCCCTGTCCCACCGGGAGCGACAGCCCCACGGCGATGGCCCCCAGGGGGCCGCTTCCGGTGTACGTGGTGTCCTCGTTCTTGGGAAGGAACGGGAGCGACCAGTCCGTGGGCAGCGTGCGGGGAAACGCGCATCGGTAGATGACCCGGGACGATCCCCATCCGACGGAGACGCCCGCCGTCAGCACGTCCGGGACTAGAACAAGCGACAGTTCGATGGAAAACGCGACCAGGCTCGCTTCGAGGGAGATGTCCACGGGATGGGAAGTCTCCCCCGTCGTCCACGAGCCTTGGGTGCGGGTGTTGACGCTGGCCACCGCCATCTGCAGACCCACCCGCACGACCCCCCCCAGCGCCTCGGCCAGCTTCAGGCCGACGCCGTGGCGAAGCTCGGGAATAGGCGGGACCGGATCGGCCCCCGCTCGCTCGTTGACGAAGGCGAGCGTCTGATTGGCGAGGCGAACAAACGTGTTCAGGCTGGGAAGATCGAACAGGACCCAGTGGGCCGACGAGCCGACCGAGAGCGACATCGCTCCGCCGGTCACGCCGACCGCCAACACCGCGAGACCTACCCCGATCAGCCGCATCGTAACCTCACGTGATGGAGGCTACGCCCTTACGGGAGGAGATCCGAGGACAGGGTCGCCGCGCCTACGGTCGGTTCGTCACACCCCCGAGGCGCGGAGTTCCTCCCGCACACGGTCAACCGTCCGCT
>JAGUVP010000265.1 GCA_020062805.1 Candidatus Bipolaricaulis sp. | reverse complement strand
CGGTGTGGAAACCCGGGGCACGGTCCGTCGCTGTCCACATCCCGCCCGGAACGTGGCGCAACCTGTGGACCGGTGACACGGTACGCGGGCCGACGACCATCGAGGCCGAGGTTCCGCTGCACGCGATCCCCGCCTACGTTCGGGTCGGAAGCGACCTCGAACAACTCGACCTGTCGGCGCGGTGGATGGAGGCTCAGGAGCGCGCCCGCGCTCGGCCGAACCTCGCGCTCCTCCTTCAGCGGGGAGGTTGGTGAGTACGATGCCCGACCGGTCCCCGCTGGAAGGGTTGCCTCCCGAGGAACTGATCAGCCTGATCGAGGACGGGGCTAAGAACTGGCTCGCGATGGACGGGCTGTGGTTCCTGGCCGTGGAGGAGCGGTTCGGCCTGGAGGCGGCGATCGCGCTCGATGAACGGGTATGGAAGCGGTTCTCCCCCATTGAAGCGCGCCGGATCCTGAACCGAAGAGGGATCTCTCCGGGCGGCGGGCTTCCCGCACTGGAGGAAGCCTTGCGATACCGACTCTACGCGCGGATCAACGAGCAGGAGATCCGCTGGACGGACAGGGGGACGCTCCTCCTACAGATGAACACGTGCCGCGTCCACGAGGCGCGGAACCGCGACGGCCGGCCCCCGTTTCCCTGTCACACGGTGGGCCTGGTCGAGTACGCCGCGTTCGCCGCGGCGGTGGACGAGCGTGTTCTCACCCGATGTCTGGGCTGCCCGCCGGACAAGCCGGCAGAGGCGTGGTGCGCCTGGGAGTTCTCGGTAGAACCGTGATCCGGGGTCCGTTGTCCGAGGTCCGTGATCCGTGGTCAGTGATCCGTCTCGCTCTTCCGGTTCACGAAGCACGGACTACGGACCACGATCATCGCTGTAGGGCTCAAAGCTCGCCGCGTGGCCACGGGCTCCCGGGACCGGCCTAGCGGCGGGGCTGGATGATCTCGTCCACGACCCCGTAGGCCTTGGCCTCGTCGGCGCTCATCCAGTAGTCGCGGTCGGTGTCCTTCTCGATTCGCTCCTTGGGCTGGCCGGTGTGCTTGGCGAGGATCTCGTTCACCCGGTCGCGGGTCTTCATGATCTCGTCGGCGTAGATCTTCAGGTCGATGGCTTGCCCGCCCACGCCGGACACCCACGGCTGGTGGATGAGGATCTTCGAGTTGGGCAAGGAGAACCGCTTCCCCTTGGCCCCGCCGGCGAGGATGAGCGCCGCTGCCGACGCGGCCACGCCGACGCAGATCGTGCGGACTGCGCACTTTGTGGTCTGCATCGTGTCGTAGATCGCCAGCGCGGCCGACACGTCGCCGCCCGGGCTGTTGATATACAGCTGGATGTCCTTATCCGCGTCTTCAGCCTCGAGGCTGAGGAGTTGCGACACGATCCATTCCGCCCCCACGTACTGCATGACCCGTCCCGGCGCCCCGGTCACGATCGTGCCTGCCAGGAAGATGATCCGGTCGGCGAACAGCCGACCCAGGACCTGGTCGTAGTAGGACATCAGGCGTTCTTGCTCGGTGAACCGCTGCATCTTCATCCCATCCTCCGGATTCATTCCTTCCTCCTCGTTGCGGCGATGATCCAATCCGCGGCCTGCTCCAGGACGAGCGCGGCCCGCACAACGCTTTCGTCCCGACCCTGTCCCTCGACTCTCCGCTTGACCTCGTCCTCATCGGGCCGGAGATCCCTCGCCTCGGCCAGGCGCTGGGCGAGGATCTCTCGGCGCAGCCTGCGGCGCACCGCCTCCTCGAACTGCGGCTTCTGGTCGGGGGGAAGCCGCACCTCCTTCCACTCCTCGGCGACGACGTCAGCAACAAGAGAGGACGGGACTTCGACCTGCACCCACTCGGAAACTGCGTCGAGCGCTGCCAAGCGCCACATCCGTAGGCGTCTCCCTTCCGCAACCCGGGCCAGCTCCGTGCGCACGACCGACTCGAACGCCTCCCATGAGGCGTGGCCATAATGCTGGGCCGCTTCGTCCTCGGTGGGAAGGAGGGCCCGGTACACGCCGGTCACGGAGAACACTTCGGAGTGGCCGTCTTCGTCAACCAGCGTGAGCTTCTGTCCAGCCTGAGCGTTGAGGAGCTGTTTCCCGATCGGGCG
>JAGUVP010000202.1 GCA_020062805.1 Candidatus Bipolaricaulis sp. | reverse complement strand
GCCCACTACCGCTGGTAGTCTGTTTCGGGTTCTTGGGGCACGCCGATGGCGGAGGGTGACGTTCGTAGAATCCGCAACATTGGCGTGATCGCCCACATCGATGCCGGCAAGACTACCCTCACTGAGCGCATCCTGTACTTCACCGGCAAGATTCACCGCATGGGTGAGGTCCACGACGGCACAGCCGAAATGGACTGGATGGACCAGGAGCGGGAGCGGGGGATCACGATCACCGCTGCCGCGACAACCGTAGAGTGGAATGGGCACTCGATCAACATCATCGATACCCCGGGACATGTTGACTTCACGGCGGAGGTCGAGCGGAGTCTGCGGGTTCTCGACGGAGCGATCGTTCTCTTCTCGGGTGTCGAAGGCGTGGAATCCCAATCCGAGGCGGTGTGGCGCCAGGCCGATCGTTACCGTGTTCCCCGGCTGGCGTTTGTGAACAAGCTTGACCGCGTGGGATCCGATTTCTCGCGTGCGGTGCAGGACATGGTGGACAAGCTCGGAGCGACGGTGCTTCCGCTTGTTTTCCCGTGGCGCGATGGAGAGGGAAGGCTTCTCGGGATGGTGGACCTCATCCGCTGGACCACTCTGCGCTGGGATCCCGAGGATTTCGGGCGGAGGGTGGAGGCCGCGCCCGTCCCGGCGGAGGTGGGGGCCGAAGCTGCGGAGTGGCGGGAACGTCTCTTGGAGAACCTGTCCGAGGTGTCGGACACCGTTGCCGAGCGGTATTTGGCGGGAGAGGACATTCCTGTGGAGAGCCTCTGTGCGGCGGTCCGAACGGCGACGCTCGACCGGCTGTGGGTACCCGTGCTGGGGGGGGCCGCGCTTGGAAACGTGGGGATTCAACCCGTGTTGGATGCGGTGGTGGAGTTCCTGCCCTCACCGGAGGAGGTGCCATCGGTCCACGGGTTCGCTCCCGATGGTACCCGGGAGGCGCGGCGTGCCTCAGCCGATGAGCCGTTTGCGGCGCTCGTGTTCAAGGTGGCAAGCGATCCCTATACGGAGCGGCTTCTCTACACGCGCGTCTACTCCGGGCGGGCGGAGGAAGGCGAGGTAGTGCTCAACGTTGCGACAGGTCGCAACGTGCGTTTGGTCCGTGTGTTTCGACTCCATGCCAATCGCCGCGAGCGCCTTGGCGGGGTTGGAGCGGGTGAGATCGTGGGGATGATCGCCTCGGGCCCTGTGTCTACCGGGGAGACGCTCGCGGACCCCAACCATCCCGTGCTTCTGGAGCGGATTGCGTTCCCGGATCCCGTGGTGTTCTTCGCGGTGGAGGCCCGCTCAGAACGGGAAGAGAGGGCGCTGCGCGATGCCTTGAACCGGATCTCCCAAGAGGATCCCACGTTCCAGGTGAGGGATGACGAAGCGACCGGACAGGTTCTGGTGGGGGGAATGGGAGAGCTTCAGCTCGAAGTCCAGCTGCGCCGGGTCCAGGAGGAGTTTGGAGTTCCCCACCGTGTGGGGAAGCCCATCGTCGCCTACCGCGAGACGCTGCGTCGCCCGGTCGACATCGCTGAGGAATGGGAGCAGGTTCTAGCGGGTCGCGGGCAGTACGCGAAGATCCTGGTTCGGTTCGCGCCGCTGCCGCGGGGTGTGGGGTTCCAGTTCCGGTCCACGGTCCCGGCCGAGGCGTTGGCGCCGGAACTCGTGGAAGCGACCCGGCGAGGGATTGAGGGCGGGTTGGGAGCGAGTCCGATTGGGGGGTTCCCACTGACAGACCTGCGGGCCGTACTCCATGGAGGGCGGTCGCATCCCGTGGATTCGTCGGATGTGGCGTTTGAGGCGTGTGGGACCCAGGCGCTGCGCCGGGCGCTCGAGGAGGGGAAGGGCCTCCTCCTGGAACCTGTCGCGGAGGGAGATATAATCACGCCCACCGAGTATCTCGGTGAGGTGGTTTCGGATTTGGGTCGCCGGAGAGGCGAAGTCCAGTCCATTCAAACCCGGGGGGTGGTGGATGTCATTCGGTGTGCCATCCCGTTAGGAGAAACGTTCGGGTACGCCACCCAGTTGAGGTCCCTAACGCAGGGACGTGCGGTTCATACCCTTCGGGTGACCCGTTACGACGAGGTGCCGGAAGGAATTGCGCGTGAGGTGTTGAGGAGTCGAGGGTACGATGG
>JAGUVP010000059.1 GCA_020062805.1 Candidatus Bipolaricaulis sp. | reverse complement strand
CGATCCCCTGGAGGATCGCCCCTTCGAGCTGGCCCTCCGCCGCCTTGGGGTGGATGGCGACCCCGCAGTCCGCGGCGACCACGAACCGCTCCACCCGCACCACGCCCGTCTCGCGGTCCACGGCGACTTCACAGAAGAACGCCGCGAACGGCGGCGGTGACTCCGGGCACAGGAACGACGCTGTGGCGGCGATCTGCCTCTGGTCGACCACATAGATCGCCCGGTGTCCGATCTCGCTCAGGGTAAGGCGCTTCCCTGTCTTCCGGCTCTGCACCGCGCCGTCGGTGAGATCTAGCACCTCGGTCCTCTCGCCCAAGGCCGCGGCTGCCACGTCGAGGATCTGCTGCCGTACGTCCTGCGCTGCCCGGAGGACGGCGTTTCCCGACACGTAGGTCGTGCTTGAGGCGTAGGCGCCGGTGTCGAACGGGGTGAAGTCCGTGTCCGAGGAGTAGACGAGGACCCGGTCCACGGGAACGCCAAGCTCCGCGGCGGCGATCTGGGCGAGAATCGTGTCCGAACCCGTCCCGAGGTCGGTCGCCCCGACGAGGAGACGGAAGCTCCCGTCGTCCTGCATGACGAGGGTCGCCGCGGCCATGTCCACACCCGTGATCCCCGACCCCTGCATCGCACACGCCATCCCCAGCCCGTGGACCCACGGTCCGTCCTCGCAGCGTCGGCCCCGGTTCTCCTTCCACCCGATGCGCTCGGCGCCGATCCGCAGGCAGTCGGCGAGTGCGCAGGAGCGGATGATCTGCGCTGTTCCCTCGCGGCCCTCGCCGATCTTTTCGAAGATGGGCGACGTCTCCCCGACCCGGATGTGGTTCCGCCGTCGCAGTTCGATCGGGTCCATTCCCAGGTTCTCGGCGAGGACGTCCATCGCCACTTCGAGGGCGAAGTAGCCCTGCGTCGCCCCGTACCCGCGGTAGGCCCCGGCCACGGGAAAGTTCGTGTACACCGCCTTCCCGTGGAACCGGAGGTGGCGCGCCTTGTTGTAGAGGGGGAGGGTTTTCGAGCCGACGTTGGACAGCACGGTCAGGGCATGGGCCCCGTAGGCGCCGGTGTTGGAGAGAACCTCCATGTCCAGAGCTTGAAGGACTCCGTCCTTGCCGGCTCCCAGCCGTACGGTTACCCGCATCGGGTGCCGGGTCCGGCTCGCCACGAACACCTCCTGCCGCGTGCAGGCCATCCGCACGGAACGGCCCGTCCTCAGGGCGAGCAGCGCCGCCACCGGTTCCAAGAGGACCTCTTGCTTGGAGCCGAAGCCCCCGCCGATGCGCGGCTTGACGACGCGGATCCGGGCCGGGTCGAGCCCGACGACGCGGGCCACGATCCGCCGCACGTGGAACGGCACCTGGGTCGAAGTGCGCAGCACAAGCCGCCCTCCCTCGTCGAAGTAGGCGATCACGCAGTGGGGTTCGAGCGCTGCGTGCTGGGAGTACGGGATCTCGCACGTCGCATCGGCGGCGATGGGCGCTTCCGCAAGCCCCTTGGCGATGTCCCCGACCGGGATATCCACCGCGGCGGCGATGTTCCTCTTCGCGTCGTAGATGCCCTCCGCATCCGGCTCGTCGTGGAGGGGCGGAGCGTCGGAGGCGAGGGCCTCCTCGGGCGAGAAGACCGTCGGCAGAACCCTGTACTCGACGTGGATCTTCGCCAGTGCCTCGTCTGCTGCCTCTTCCGTCTCCGCCGCTACCGCCGCCACCCGGTCCCCGACGAACCGCACCTTGCGATCGAAGAGGACGGTGTCGTAGGGCGAGGGCTCCGGCCAGCCCTGGCCGGCGGTGGTGTACGGGACGCGGGGAACGTTCCCGTGGTGGAGGATCGCCCGCACCCCGGGCACGGCCTCGGCCTCGGAGGTGTCGATAGCGACGATCTCGGCGTGGGGGTGGGGCGAGGGGAGGATCTTCCCGACCAAGGTTCCGGGGACGTCGAGGTCGAGGGTGAACACGGGCTTCCCCGCCACTAGGGCCGGACCGTCGACCTTGGTCACGCTCTGGCCGACAGCACCCCGTTGGCGCGTCTCTACCGCCATCGCCCCTCCCGCTTCCACTGGGCGGCCAATAGAACCGCGTCCACGATCTTCACGTACCCGGTGCACCGGCAGAGGTTCCCCGAGATCGCCTCCGCGACCTCGTCCCGCGACGGGTTGTCGTTGCCCAGGAGGAGCTCGTAGGCCACGAGGACCATCCCTGGCGTGCAGAACCCGCACTGCACGGCCCCGCTGTCGAGGAACGCTTTCTGCAGAGGGTGCGGGTCATCCACCGTGCCCAACCCCTCGAGGGTGAGGACCTTCTTGCCCTGGATCTGGGGGGCGAGCATGAGACACGACCGCACGGCGCGGCCATCCACGAGCACGGTGCACGCCCCGCAGTCGCCGGTACCGCACCCCTCCTTGACCGACTTCATCCCCAGCTGCCGGAGGAGCGAAAGAAGCGGCTCTCCTGGTTCCACGTCGAGGTACTGCGGGCCCCCGTTGAGGTTGAAGGTGATCTTCATCGTCCTGCCTTTTCGGCTGCTCGGACCAGTGCTCGTCGGACCAGGACCCCGGCTGTGTGGCGCCGCCAAACGGCCCCGGCCCGCCGGTCGTCGCCGACTTCAACCTGGCCCTGTACGAGGTCCTGGATCTCGCCCCACAACGATTCCCTTGGCTTCTGCCCGACGAGCGCCTGCTCGGCCCACGGGAGCCGCTCTCCCCGATCCGGCCGCGCGCCCACCGTCACCCGGGCCCATGCGACCACGCCATCCCTGATACCGACCCCGCAGCAGGAGTTGAGAAGGGCGATGTCGTACCGGGCGCGGCCGGTCTTCTCGTAGGCGAATGCTCCGTTCCACGGTGGAAACAGGATCTCCGTTGCCACGGCGCTCCGAAACAGCCCCCGGAACTCGCCCCGGTACAGCTCTTCCGCGGGTGCTTTCCCCTCCCTTTCGCCTCTCCAGCGAACTTCGGCTCCCAGAGCGACGAGGGCGGTCGGGATGTCCCCCCACGGGTGGGCGGAGACAAGCGCCCCCCCGAGGGTGGCCATGTTTCGCAGCGGTGGGACCGCCACCTGCCGGAGCACCTCGCATAGGATCCCGCCCACGTACGCGCTCGCCGCCGGGTTCTTCAGAATCTCGGTCAGCGTGGTTGTGGCCCCCACGGCGAGCCCACCTCGGGCCTCGCCAACCTGGGATAGGCCGATCCCCGTGATGTCGATCAGTCCTTCGACCTGGCCCGGAGGGCCACGGAGGAGGTCCACGCCGCCGGCGAGGAGAGCCCCTCCGCCTCCGTAGGCAGAGAGCAGGGACAACGCTTCTTCCACGTCCCGGGCCAGGTGAAACCGGCGGATTCCTGTGCGATGCATCCCGTTCACCGCCGGCAGTATAGCGAGGTCGCAGCCTGTCAGGCAACTTGACCGTCAGCGTGGGGGAGGCGTATTCTGCACCATGCACACGGACGTACAGTCCCTCCACCGGACGACGGAACTCGTAGCTGTCGTCCGGGGCGATCGCCCCGCCGACCTCGTGATCCGGAACGGCCGGTGGGTCAACGTGTGCTCGGGAGAGATCCTCTCGGGAACCGACATCGCTGCCCTCGGAGAGCGGATCGCCTACTGCGGCCCCGACGCGAACCCGCTGATCGGTCCGCACACCCGGGTGATCGAGGCCGAGGACCGCTACCTCGTCCCGGGTCTCCTCGACGCTCACGTGCACATCGAGAGCGCGATGGTCACCCCGACCGAGTTCGCGCGCGCGGTGCTCCCGCGGGGGACGACGGCCGTGTTCGCCGACCCGCACGAGATTGCGAACGTCCTCGGCCTGCGCGGGGTGAAGCTGTTCATGGAGGAAGCGCGCCGGCTCCCGCTCAAGGTCTACCTCCAGGTCCCGTCGTGCGTGCCCGCGGTGCAGGGCCTGGACACCCCGGGGGCGGAGATCGGCCCGCAGGAGGTGGCGGAGTCCCTGGCCTGGCCGGGGGTGGTCGGGCTGGGAGAGGTGATGGACTACCCCGGCGTGATCGCCGGTGCGGAGGGGGTGCACGCGAAGATCGCCGCCGCCCTCCGCGCTGGGAAGACGGTGGGCGGCCACTACGCGTCTCCGGACCTCGGACGCCCGTTCCACGCTTACGCGGCGAGCGGG
>JAGUVP010000155.1 GCA_020062805.1 Candidatus Bipolaricaulis sp. | reverse complement strand
CGCGCCGCGCGAGCGTTGCCGCGTCAATCTGGGCCGCGGCCGCGATCTCGCCGCCGATGATGACGAGGCCCCCTGTGATCAGGGTCTCGCAGGCCACCCGCCCGTGAGGGTCCTGGGCGAGCACGGCGTCGAGAACCGCATCCGAGATGCGATCCGCCAGCTTGTCGGGGTGCCCCTCGGTCACGGACTCCGCGGTGATCAGTTTCTTCATCGCAAACCTCCCTCGGCGCCAGGGCCAGCCCGAAGCGTACTGCTTAGATCTCTCCTGGGCCAGGAGCCCCGCCCTGCAGCCCGTGTCGGAATGGCCCGCCGCACCTTCGGTCACGCGGAGGAACCTGTTCTGGTCCACTCGCGGTCGCTCCTCACCACGAAGGGCAGCACCACGCGACACCACGCGCAGCCTTCGCTCCTCGGTTGTTGCGTCGGACTTCATGCCCGACGGCAGCTGGGTTCGACGGATATCGGGGAGGCAGTTCGGGTGAGGCCGTCGCAGACCTACCTGCAGCAGGCAAGCTGCGACGCACCATCTCCCCGCATCCTGGCGTGAACAAGCTCCTCGAGATCCCGTGTTGGGGGCAGCAAGACTTCGCGTGCCATCGGTCTGCGGATCTGCGGCTTCTGACCCAAGATGCTCGGCAGGCGCGGGATTTGCGCGTGCAGTACACTTGGGACGTTGAACGCAGCAGTGAACTCCGAGGAGGGACGATGGAACGGACGCTTGTGCTCTTGAAACCGGATGCGCTCCAACGGCGCTTGGTGGGCTCGATTCTCGCCCGGTTCGAGGCGAAGGGCCTCAAGATCGTGGGGATGAAGCTCCTCCAGGTGTCCCGCGACCTCGCCGAGCGCCACTACGCCGAGCACGTGGGCAAGCCGTTCTACGGGGAGCTTGTCTCGTTCATCACCTCCGCCCCGGTGATCGCCCTCGTCATCGAGGGACCGCGAGTGATCGAGGCCGTGCGCGGCCTGATGGGGAAGACGAACCCGTTCGACGCCGCCCCGGGCACGATCCGCGGCGATTTCGGGCTCTCGGTGGGGATGAACCTCGTTCACGGGTCGGACTCGCCTGCGTCGGCGGCGCGGGAGATCTCCCTCTTCTTCTCCCCAGCCGAGATCGCCAGCTACCCCCTGGCCGACGCCGCCTGGCTCGGAGGCTAGGATGCTTCCTTCTCGGTACGACCCGACCGAGGTCGAGGCTCGCATTCTCGCCTCGTGGAAGGGGGCGGACTTCTGGCACTGCAACCCGCGGAGCGGGAAGCCCCCGTTCTCGATCGTCATCCCGCCGCCGAACATCACGGGCCGATTGCACCTCGGCCACAACCTCGTGTACACCCTGCAGGACCTTGTTATCCGCTACAAGCGGATGGCGGGGTTCGAGGCGTGCTGGTTCCCTGGGACCGACCACGCGGGGATTGCCACCCAGAACGTGGTCGAGAAGGCCCTCGCTCAGGACGGGATCACCCGCCAGGACCTCGGTCGGGAGGGGTTCGAGCGGCGGGTGTGGGAGTGGAAGGAACGCTACGGGAACGAGATCGTAGACCAGCTGAAGGTCCTCGGCTGCTCGTGCGATTGGTCTCGCCAGAGGTTCACCCTCGACGAAGGTCTGTCCAAGGCGGTGGCGTTGGCGTTCGTCCGCCTCCACCGCGAGGGGCTCATCTACCGCGGGGACTACATGGTCCACTGGTGCCCGCGTTGCGGGACGGCCCTCTCCGACATCGAGGTCGAGCACGAGGAACTGGACGGCCACCTCTACCACGTCCGCTACCCGCTGGACGGCGGCGGCCACGTCACCGTGGCCACGACGCGGCCGGAGACGATGCTCGGCGACACGGGCGTCGCCGTGAACCCGCACGACGAGCGGTACCGCCACTTCATTGGCCAGATCGCGGTCCTTCCCCTCCTCGGTCGAAAGCTCCTCATCGTGGGGGCCGACGAGGTAGATCCCACGTTCGGCACCGGCGTCCTCAAGATCACGCCCGGTCACGATCCGGTGGACCGGGAGATCGGGAAGCGGCACGGGCTGCCCGCGATCGACATCCTCAACCCCGACGGGACGATCAACGAGCACGGCGGACCGTTCGCCGGGCTCGACCGGTTCGCGGCGCGGGAGGAGATCGTCGCGCGGCTGAAGGAGGAGGGGCTCTTGGAAAAGGTCGTCCCGTACCGTCACGCCGTCGGGCACTGCCAGCGCTGTCGGACGCGGGTCGAGCCGAAGATTTCCACCCAATGGTTCGTCCGGATGACGCCCCTCGCCGAGCCGGCGATCGAGGCCGTGCGCGCGGGGCGGATCCGGTTCGTCCCCGAGCGGTGGGCGAAGGTGTACTTCGAGTGGCTGGAGGGGATCCGCGATTGGTGCATCTCCCGCCAGCTGTGGTGGGGGCACCGCATTCCCGCCTGGTACGGGCCGGACGGGGAGACGTTCATCGCGCAGGACGAGGCCGAGGCGCGAAAGATGGCGGCGATGCACTACGGCCGCGACGTGTCCCTCCGCCAGGACGAGGACGTGCTCGATACGTGGTTCTCGTCGGGTCTGTGGCCGTTCTCGGTGATGGGCTGGCCGGAACAGACGGTCGAGCTCCGGACTTTCTATCCGACGGCGGTCCTCGTGACGGCGTTCGACATCCTGTTCTTCTGGGTGGCGCGGATGGCGATGATGGGTCTCCACTTCATGGGCGAGGTTCCGTTCCGTGAGGTGCTCATCACCCCGTTCATCGTGGACGAGCACGGCCAGAAGATGAGCCGGTCGCGGGGGAACATGATCGACGCCCTCGAGGTCAAGGAGAGCCACGGCATGGACGCCCTGCGGTTCACGATGGCCGGGAGCTCGACCAAGGGGCGCGACATGGGCTTCTCGATGCGCCAGGTGGACGAGGCCCGCAACTTCCAGAACAAGCTGTGGAACATGGCGCGGTTTATCCTGACCAACACCGAGGACCTCTCCCCCCAAGCGACGCTCGACGGGCAGCCACTCGCGCCCGAGGACCGCTGGCTCCGCTCCCGGCTGAGCTGGCTCGTGGAGAAGGTCCGGACGGAGCTCGATCGGTACAACTTCCATCTCGCGAGCGACGTCCTGTACCACTTCATCTGGCACGAGCTGTGCGACTGGTACCTGGAACTGGCCAAGCTGCGGCTCCAAGGTGAGGACGTCGAGGCCCGGACCACGTGCCAGCTCGTCCTCCGCGAGGCGCTGGACACCGTAGTGCGGCTCCTCCACCCGTTCATGCCGTTCCTCACCGAGGAGATGTGGGGTCACATGGGGGGGACGGGAAGTCTCGCCTGGGCAGACTACCCGGTGGCCCATCCCGAGTGGCGGGACCCGGAGGCCGAGGGACAGCTTGGGAGGCTGATGGAGCTCGTCCGCGAGGTTCGGGCGGTGCGCGCCGAGGTCGGTGTCCCGGCCGGGGCAGAGGTGGCTCTGGTCCTCGTCT
>JAGUVP010000256.1 GCA_020062805.1 Candidatus Bipolaricaulis sp. | reverse complement strand
GGGCGCCGTGGCGGTGATGGCGCTGGAACGGGTCCCGGCGGACATCCGCGCCCAGGGCGGCGTGGCCCGGATGGCCGATCCCGCGAGGATCAAGGAGATTCAGGCTGCCGTCTCGATTCCTGTGATGGCGAAGGCCCGCATCGGCCACTTTGCCGAGGCCCGCATCCTGGAGGCCCTCGGGGTGGACTTCGTGGACGAGAGCGAGGTCCTCACCCCGGCCGATCCGTTCTACCACATCGACAAGTGGGCGTTCAAGATTCCGTTCGTGTGCGGGTGCCGCGACCTCGGCGAGGCGGCGCGGCGGATCGCGGAGGGGGCGGCGATGATCCGCACCAAGGGCGAGGCCGGCACGGGAAACGTGATCGAGGCCGTCCGCCACATGCGCCTCCTCAACGACCAGATCCGCCGGCTGACCGGGATGTCCAAGGCGGAACTCGTGACCTACGGCAAGGAGATCGGCGCGCCAGCGGAGGTCCTCGAGCTGATCCAGGCCGAGGGCCGGCTCCCGGTGGTGAATTTCGCCGCCGGCGGAATCGCCACCCCTGCCGACGCCGCCCTGATGCGGCTCCTCGGGTGCGATGGGGTGTTCGTCGGGTCGGGGATCTTCAAGAGCGCGGACCCGGAGAAGCGGGCCCAGGCGATCGTCATGGCCTGCACGCACTACGACGACCCCAAGGTTCTGGCCGAGGTTTCGGCGGGCCTGGGCGAGGCGATGCCCGGCATCCCCATCGAGACGATCCCCGACCAGGAGCTCATGCAGCACCGATGACGATCGGCGTCCTCGCGGTCCAGGGCGACGTGCGAGAACACCTGCGCACCTTGGCCCGCCTCGGGGTCGCGGGTCATCTCGTGCTCCGCCCGGAGCATCTGGCTGGACTCGACGGGATCATCCTCCCCGGTGGGGAGTCCACGGCGATGTGGCGGCTCATGACGCGGGCTGGGCTCGCCTCTCCTCTGCGGGGGTCGCTCGTGTCGGGCCTCCCCGCGTTCGGGACCTGCGCCGGGATGATCTTGCTCGCTCGCGAGATCACGAACTGGCCCGAGACGTTCTTCGGGGTTCTCGACATCGCGGTGGAACGGAACGCCACCGGCCGCCAAGTGGACTCGTTCGAGGGATCCGTCGTGGCGAACGGCCTGGGGGAGGTGCCGGCGGTGTACATCCGCGCCCCGCTTGTCCGACGGATGGGCCCGCAGGTGGAGGTCCTGGCGCTGCTCGGGGATGCACCTGTCCTGGTCCGAGAGGGGAACGTACTTGCGGCGAGCTTCCATCCCGAGCTCACGGGTGACGCTCGGGTACATGAGCTGTTCGTCCAGATATGTGAAAAGGGGGAACGATGAAGGCACGGGTAGCGATCAACGGTTTTGGACGGATTGGGCGGATCACGCTCCGCATCATCGCTCAGCGAGGATGGCCGGTGGACGTGGTGGCAATCAACGACCCGTTTCTGGATCCGTCCACGGCAGCGCACCTCCTGCGCTACGACACGGTGTACGGCCGAGTTCCGTTCTCAGTTCAGGTGAAGGAAGGCACCCTCGTCCTCGATGGGCGGACGGTCCCGTTCCTCGCGGAGAAGGACCCGGGGAACCTCCCGTGGGGGAAGCACAGGGTGGACGCGGTCATCGAGTCAAGCGGCGTGTTCACGGATCCAGACAAGGCAGAGGCCCATCTCAAGGCCGGCGCGAAGCGGATCGTCCTTTCCGCCCCACCGAGCGGGCAGCGGAAGAACGAGGTCCTCCAGATCCTGTGGGGGGTGAACGAGCACCAGTTTGCCGAGAAGGGGAAGCCGGCCATCGTCTCCGCCGCGTCGTGCACCACGAACTCGCTGGGGCCTGTGGTGAAGGTTCTCCACGATACCTTCGGAATCGAGCACGGGTTCCTGACCACGGTCCATGGCTACACCGGCGATCAGCGCTTGGTGGACGCGCCGCACAAGGACCTCGCGCGGGCGCGGGCCGCAGCGGCGAACATCATCCCCACGTCCACCGGCGCCGCGCGGTCCATCCCCACGATCTTCCCCGACCTGAAGGGGAAGATGGACGGGATCGCCACCCGGGTCCCGGTTCCGGTGGGGTCGGTGTCGGATTTCGTCGCCCGACTGAAGAAGCCGGCCGGCGCCACGGCCGAAGAAGCGGTGGCGGCGGTGAATGCGGCGTTCGTCGCGGCCGCCAACGGTCCCCTGGGCAAGGTCATGCTCGTGACCAGCGACCCGATCGTGTCATCGGACGTGATCGGCGAGGAACACTCGTGCGTGGTGGCCACGGCGTACACGATGGCGCTTCCTGGAGAACCGTCCGTGGTGAAGGTGCTCGCGTTCTACGACAACGAGTGGGGGTACTCGGCGAGGCTTGTCGATGTGGCGGAGTTCGTCTCCTCCTAGGGCCGTCCGATTCGCAGCGGGCGCAGTGGGGATCTTGTTCCGTCCCACGTGCTTCCTGTGCGGAGGGCCGGTGGAGGGGCTCAGCCCTCTGTGTGGGCCGTGTCTCGCTGGCCTCCCGCGCTGGGAGGGCGCGGTGTGCGAGGTGTGCGGTGTCGGGATCGGAGCCGGCCTCGACCTGTGCCGAGCGTGTGCGGTGGAGGGACGCCCCTACGCGTGGGCGCGGACGATTGGACCTTACGCGGGAACGCTGCGTCGGTTGGTCCAGGCGCTGAAGTACGACGGGGAACGAGCGCTGGCGCGCCCAGTCGGCCAGGTTCTGGCTTCTCAGGCGCGGGGCGGCAGCGCGAACTTCGGGATAGCAACCTGCGTTCCGCCGGATCCACGCCGGGTGCGCGAGCGCGGCTACCATCCTGCCGAGCTGTTGGCACGGCACGCGGGGAGAGCGCTGGGAGTGAAATTCCAGCCCCTTCTGGTCAAGCGCAGAACGACGCCGCCGCAGGTCGGTCGGCCCCGCGATGAGCGGAAGCAAGCCATGCACGGGGTGTTCACGAGAT
>JAGUVP010000091.1 GCA_020062805.1 Candidatus Bipolaricaulis sp. | reverse complement strand
CGTCACCACGCTTCCCAAGGCCACCGAGGCCGGGAACCCCGACTTCCGGGTGTGGGACGGCCAGCAGCACATCATCGGCTACATCGAGGCCAAGGCCCCCACCGTGGAGAACCTGGAGCCGGTGGCGGAGAGCGAGCAGCTTCGCCGCTACCGGGGCACGTTCCCCAACCTCATCCTCACCAACTTCTTCGAGTTCCGGCTCTACCGCCACGGGGCGCTCGTGGCCACGGCCCGCCTCGCCCGTCCGTTCGTCGCCACCAAGCTCGGCGCGAGGCCACCCATCGAACAGGCCGACGAGCTGCAGACGCTTCTTCAGCAGTTCTTCGCGTTTTCCCTCCCCCGCGCGTACACGGCGGAGGAGCTGGCCGTCGCCCTCGCCGTGCGCACGCGGTTCCTGCGCGACGAGGTGGTGGCCCAGGAGCTGGCGGAAGAGGAGAAAGCGGCCCGCGGGCACCTCCTCGGGTTCTACGAGGCGTTCCAGAAACACCTCGTTGCCGGGCTGACCCTGGACGGCTTCGCCGACCTCTACGCCCAAACCCTCACCTACGGCCTGTTCGCCGCCCGGGTGCGGGCGGGAGCGGGGTTCAACCGCCGGATGGCGTTTGACTCCATCCCCCACACCATCGGCATCCTCCGCGACGTGTTCCGCTTCGTCTCCCTGGGGGAGCTACCCAAGCCCCTGGAGTGGATCGTGGACGACATCGCCGAGGTCCTGGCCGTGGCCGACGTGAAGGGGATCCTTCACCAGTTCTTCCACGAGGGCAAGGGTGCCGACCCGATCGTCCACTTCTACGAGACGTTCCTCGCCCAGTACGACCCGCAAGAGCGCGAGCGCCGCGGGGTGTACTACACCCCCGAGCCGGTGGTGTCCTTCATCGTCCGCTCCCTCCACCAGATCCTCCAGCAGGAGTTCGGGAAACCCGACGGCCTCGCCTCCCCCGGCGTGACGCTCCTCGACCCGGCGGCGGGGACGATGACGTTCGTCGCCAAGGCCGCCCAGGTGGCGGTGGACGAGTTCGTGGCCAAGTACGGTGAGGGCAGCCGCGCCAGCTTCATCAAGGACCACATTCTGAAGAACTTCTACGCCTTCGAGCTGATGATGGCCCCCTACGCCGTGGGGCACCTCAAGATGGGGTTCTTCCTCGAGGAGCTGGGGTACACGCTAGCCCCCGACGAGCGGTTCAAGCTCTACCTCACCAACACCTTGGAGATGGAGGAGCTCGCCGAGAGCCAGCTCCCTGGGTTCGCGTCGCTCGCCCACGAGTCCCACCAGGCCGGGGAGGTCAAGCGCGAGGTTCCCATCCTCGTGGTTTTGGGGAATCCCCCGTATTCGGGCATCTCCTCTAACAAGGGTAAGTGGATCACGGACCTGATCGAGGACTACAAGTACGTTGACGGGAAGCACTTCGGGGAGAAGAAACACTGGCTTCAGGACGACTACGTCAAGTTCCTCCGGTTCGCCCAATGGAAGATCGCCCAGGCCGGAGCGGGCGTCGTGGGCATGATCACCAACCACGGATACCTCGACAATCCCACCTTCCGCGGGATGCGCCGGCACCTCATGAACACGTTCGACGAGATCTACGTGCTCGACCTCCATGGCAACTCCCTCAAGAAGGAGCGCTGCCCCGACGGCTCCCCTGACCAGAACGTGTTCGACATCCGCCAAGGTGTGGCCATCGCCTTCTTCCTCAAGGGCTGTAGCGTCGGGGTTCATCCCCGACGCCCGGGTGATCCTCGTGCCGGCTTCTCTCCCCGAGTGTTCCATGCCGACCTCTGGGGGCTGCGTGAACCCAAGTACGAATGGCTTAGGACCTCCGATCTAGAACACACTGCATGGAGAGAACTGGGTGCCGTCTCCCCCTACTACTTCTTCGTGCCCAGGGTGGGAGAGGGCGCCCAGGAGTATAACGCTTTCCCATCGGTCACAGATGTGTTTCCCGTGAACGTGACCGGAATCGTCACCGCCCGAGACGACCTGTGCATTGGCTTCGACCAGACAGTGTTGCTCTCGAAGATACGCCCGCTGCAGGATCCGTCCCTTCCTGATGAGTACATCCGCACGTACTTGGCAGCATTGCTTGGGCGGAAGCCTGCAGCGGTGGAGAACTACGCCTGGCGCATCACCGCGGCACGCGCCGCCCTACAGCAACTTACGGGTCTGGAGCGGTACGTTGTGCCGATCCTGTACCGCCCGTTCGACATAAGGAAGATCTTCTACCATGAGTCGGTTGTATGGCGAACGCGCCGCGAGGTCATGCGCCACATGCTGGCCGGGGAGAATCTGGCGCTGATTACTCCGAGGCAGCACAAGGACGAATTCGGCGCGTCGGCAACAGAGACTATCGGGGCGCACAAATCAGTGGCCGCTTACGACATCAACTACTACTTCCCCCTCTACCTCCACCCCTCCACCGACCGCGGCGAGCTACTCACCCATCGCGAGCCCTCGGAGCGGCGGCCCAACCTGAACCCCGACGTTGTGGCCGCGCTGGCGGCGGCATATGGGCGCGAGCCAACGCCAGAGGAGATCTTCCACTACGTCTATGCAGTCCTGTACGCCCCGACGTACCGCGAGAAGTACGCCGAGTTCCTGCGGCTCGACTTCCCGCGGATCCCGTTCACCAAGGATCCCGAGCTGTTCCAGCGCATGACCGAGCTGGGGAAGCGCCTGGTGGACCTGCACCTGCTCCGGTCCGCCGAGCTCGATCCGCCCATCGCCCGGTTCCAGGGCGACGGCGACGGCAAGGTACAGACCGGCAAGAAAGGCCTCCGGTACGAGCCCAAGACCGAGCGCGTGTACGTGAACGAGGGCCAGTACTTCGAGGGCATCCCGCCCGAGGTGTGGGAGTACCCCATCGGCGGGTACCAGGTATGCCACAAGTGGCTCAAGGACCGCAAAGATCGCACCCTCACCCTCGACGACATCCGCACCTACTGCCGCATCGCCACCGCCCTCTCCAGAACCATCGAGATCCAGGATGCGATCGACAAGCTATACCCAGGTGTTGAGGACACGCTGTTGGGAGGGCTTCGTGGGCCGTCTGATTGCCGTGGAGGAGAGAGATGAAGGATCTGTTCCCTGGGTACTACCCGATGAGCGCGGACGAGGAAGCTGAGTTCTGGAGTTCTTGTCTTTTCGTGTTCGATACCAACGTACTGCTGAACTTGTACCGCATGAAGCTTGATGACCGAAAACGCTCCCTGAAGCTCTTCAGGGAACTTGGCGATCGTCTATGGATTCCGCACCAAGTTGCAGCTGAATACCAGCGAAACCGCCTGGGCGTTGTCCGTGAACAGATCGCACGCATTGATGATCTATCCAAGAAGATCAGCGAAGCAGAGAAGATGATCCGCAATGCCTCTCCTGATCAACATCCGCTCAGTGGTGTTGATGCAGATCAAGAAGAGGCCTGCAAGGCATGTCAGCGAGTAGAGAGGTTTCTGAAATCCAAACGAGACACCCACGAGAAGCTTCTCAAAGACGACAGAGTCCGAGAGGAACTCGATAAGGTCTTGACAGGTCGAGTCGGCCCGCCCTACGACACTGAGGACTTGGTGAAGATCATCGCGGATGGCGAGAGAAGGTACGGAGCATTGCTTCCGCCAGGCTTTGCGGACAATCGGAAGAGAGGCATCTACGCATTCGGGGATTGGATCATCTGGCGGCAGATGCTTGACAAGGCCAAGACCGAGAGACGGCCTATGCTTCTTGTCACGGATGATAGAAGAAAGGAGGACTGGTACGTCGCTGGCGCCCCTGCTGAGTTCTGGACCAGAGACGAGCTGGTGACAGAGATGCAGCAGAACGCAGGAGCAGCTTTTCGCCTCTACACTTCGGAGGAGTTCCTCAAGAAGGCCTCGGAGCACCTTGAGAGGCGAACTGCATCCGTTGCAGAACGCCTGAGTGGTTCGGGGGCCTGGACCTCATACCTCGAACTAGTTCGCAGAGCCCAGGATGTGGCCGCGTTGATGCCAGACTGGCTCCCTTCTGCTGGGCAGGCCGCTGCGCAGGCTGTTGCGTACTTGCGGAACAACCCGTGGCTGACACAGACTGCCCTTCGAGTGCTGCAAGACGCAGAGATCATAGGTCGGGTGTACTCGGATGCGCTGCGACTCACCAGTCTGCAGTTCCCTTACCAACCTCAAGCTGAACCGCTGGAAAACACTGATAAGGAGACAGAGGGCGAGACATGAACGAGCTGCTATTGCATCCAAAGGGCTGCATCGGATCACGTCTTCTGCGCTGATGCCGCTGAAGTCACAGCAGGGCACTGCCGTCTCGGCTACGTCCTCGGCACGAGCATCCGGCCCACATCCGTTGTCCGGCGGACGGCAGGCTCTTCCGGAGCCCTTGCCCCCACGCATGTTGCCAGACAGAGAGTGGCGTGCGCCAACCCGTGTACAGCCGAAGAGAAGAAGAAGTAGACAGGCGTGAGGACAAGAGCGCTGCAAACTTGACGTGGGCCGCCCAGGGCGTATACGATATGAATAACGTCCGTTGAGGGAGGTAAGCCGATGAAGAGAGAGTATAGAAAGCGGGCTCTTCCGGAAGCCGTGTGGGTAAGTGAGCGGGTCGCGCTAAGCTCTCGAGCCAACAGGAGGCGAGAGCGATGCGTGACGTCGAGTTGTACGAAGCGATCCTCGGGCTCACCCCGCCGTGGAAGGTGGCCCACGTGGAGTTGGACGTGGCGGCCAAGGAAGTGACGATCAGGGTTGGCGCCGGACCGAGTCCGTTTCCCTGTCCGGAGTGTGGGGCGGTGGTCGGGGGCTACGACAGCAAGTTCCGCCGGTGGCGGCATCTGGACACCTGCCAGTTCGTGACGTGGATCGAGGCGGAGGTCCCGCGCGTGGAGTGTCCCCAGCACGGGGTGAAGCAGGTACGGGTGCCGTGGGCGGAGCCAGGCAGCCAGTTCACCGCGCTGTTCGAGCGGGTGGCGATCGACCTCCTACGGGAGTGCTCGGTAGCTGGGGCAGCCGATCTTCTGAGGATCAGCTGGGACGAGGCGTGGGGGATCGAGAAGCGGGCGGTGAGGCGAGGTCTAGCGCGGCGCGCGGTGGGCGAGGTGAAGCATGTGGGAGTGGACGAGAAGGCGGTGGCCAAGGGGCACACGTACCTGACGGTCGTGGCCGACCTGGACCGTGGCCAGGTCCTGTACCTGGCGGAGGGGCGCAACGGGGCGAGCTTGGACGGGTTCTGGGAAGGGCTTGGCCCGGCAGGGCGAAGGGGGATCGAGGCGATCGCCATGGACATGTGGGAGCCGTACATCCAGTCCACGCGTCGGCACGTCCCTGGGGCCGAGGAGAAGATCGTGTTCGACAAGTTCCACATCGTGAAGCACCTTCACGAGGCAGTGGACAGGGTGCGCCGGGTCGAGCAGCGGGCGCTCAAGGGAGTGGCCGACGACCGACTCACGGGTACGAAGTACCTGTGGTTGATGCGCCCCGGGAGCATGAGTCCTGCGCAGCGGGCACGGTTGCGGACGCTGGTGGGAAGCGACCTGCGGGTAGCGCGGGCATGGTCCCTGAAGGAACGATTCCGCCAGTTCTGGGAGTACAGCTACGTGGGGGCGGCGCAGCGGTTCTTCCAGCGATGGTTCTGGCGGGCAACCCACAGTCGGCTGAGGCCGATGGCCAAGGTGGCGTGGTTGATCCGGCGCCACCTTCCGAACGTGCTCACCTACCTACGACACCGGATCACCAACGCAGGGCTGGAGGCGGTGAACGCCACGATCCAATGGGTGAAGAAGACCGCCCGCGGGTTCAGGAACGTAGAGCACTTCAAGACAGCCATCTACTTCCACTGCGGCGGACTCGATCTCTACCCACACGAAAGCCGGTAGAGCCAGAAAGCGTAAGGGATCAGATACCTGGCACTGGTGCACGAACTGCTCGCATTGGCCGACCGCAGATTACGACACCTGGTGCGGTGAGGGACGTCCCCCAAGCGGTGAGCTTGACAACACCTGCAGGTCCAAGGAGGGTGCCGGAGACTGCAACACCAAGAGCTGCTGATGTGGAAGCTCTGCTCGTCCCCGGGGCGAGGTCTTGAGTTGCCACATCTGGAGAGGCAGCCCTGCCTTAGTCGACGGGGTCTATCGTTGGGTTTGTGAAGGTAGCGGGCAGGGGAGCTGAGGGTAGGATCGATGTGTGGCGGGGTGTGGCTCTTGGGGTCGGCGGCCCCCCTTGTGGGCGCCGCTCGGTCTGAAATGCCGCCTCCGCCCCTCTTTTCATCCAGGGAACGCCTGCCGGAAGTGCAGCTTCAGGGTCGGACCTCCCTTTCTGGCCTCGCCTTGCGGTCCCTGAGCTTGCTGCTACCGCGCCGCTTCAACCCTGAGTTCATGGCCGCGCTGAACGGCATACTGGACGCGCCCCCACGTCCCAGCGCTGGGCATGAGAGAGGAGACGATCGCCGCCTCGTCCGCAATCCCAGGCGAGGAACTCGATCCACACCACTTGACGGGACGTGACCGACTCATCGCTCTTCGTTTGTTTCGATCGTGCTTAGGGTATAGCATGTCCTGGTATGACGGCGAAACTGGCCTTCCCCCAGCTGGCCAAGGTGGCAGTCGAGGGCTTCAAGCTGCTGCAGGACTCAGGGCAGATTGGCCCCTCTGATCTGCGGCTAACCAAACTCGATCTAGTCAACGACTCCGTTCTTGTGGCCTCTATCATCCCTTCTGTATTCGACTCGATCGGTGTGAAGACCGAAGCCTGCACAGTCATGGGCTTCATGGCAGGCTTCTTCAAAGAGGAATTCGCTCTTCCGTCGGGAGTCATGGGGTTTGGAGTCAGAGCCTTCTCCGATGAAGGTGACGAGCTAATGTACGTTCTGTCATCGCTCGAAGCGGCGCAGTTCTGCTGCGAGGGGAAAGCAATTGAATGGTTGACGCATTCCATCTTTCAGGACAACACGCCTGAGCACAAGTGCGCACGAGCCAAGCTTCTGATATCGCGAATCGAGGTGGGATTGAGGCGACTCATCTCCGTGCGTCTGGAAGTACGGCACGGCACAAACTGGTGGTCGGCAGCAGTTCCGAGAGGTATTGGCAATCGCGCTGTGGCAGCCTCAAAAGGCGTACTCACAACGGGAAGCGGTGGGGCCGACCTAATCGAATATACGTATCTCCTCGATCTGAAGGAAGTCATCCTTCGGGAATGGGATCAATTCAGAGGCATCTTCGGTGCCCGTGCGCGTTTCGAGCAGGCGATGGACGATCTGAACTCCATCAGACGCCACGAGGCGCACAATCGGCCTCTATCGGACTCCCAGATCAAGCAGCTGGAGGGCCTGTACAACTACTTGGCGGGGGCAATGACTCATGTTGACAGCGAAACTGTCCCTCCGTTTCTGATCGAGAACTGGCGCCAACGACTGGCAACGATCGTTCAGGAGACGTCAGCGGGCATACCAGAGATGATCGAGACAGATCGTCGTAACCCCCAACTCGTTCGCTCTAAGTTTGACCAGTATGTCGCTGCCCTTGAGGAAGGGCTAACACGGATTAAGACCGTTGTTGTGCCTCCTGGAAAACAGGAGCTCCATTCACAACTCGAAAGGGAGTGGGCAGAACTATGGAACGCAGTTCGCAGGATGCAGCAAGCAGCGGATTCGGGCAACTCCATCGAGGTAGCCGCAGCAGCTGTCCTGCATGAGCAAGCGCGCGGTCGCCTTCGACGCTTCACAGCTACGTATCTGATGTCCGAGTTGGGGCACTAGGTGTGGCCTAACACTGAGACAGAGGATCACAACAAGTCTCCGGGGTCAGATGCTGTATTGCCTGTCAAGTCGCCTCCTCGACGGGAGATCTGAACGGTTCGCCGCGCGTAGGTAGCGTGGGCGAGAAGGAGGAGCTTGCGGGCCGCGGCGATGCGCGCCACCGTGTTTTGCCTGTCGAGACAAGCTACCGCGGATTGGCCTTGGTCCACTCCTCGACGGCATCGGTGAAGTCGTTGAACGGTAGTTCGTCGTGGTCGAGGCCATGCGCGCACAGATAGCCGGAAGCGCCGTGGTGAACGGTGCGCAGCTGTCGTCACACGGCGAACGAGCTCCGACCGGGACGCCACGTGCAGGGCACCCTGAGCGCAGCGCAGATAACACCCTGTAGGACTATGGCGTGCGCGAGGTGCCCTTACTGGACATATTCTGTCCAGTTGTGCTACTATCAGCACATCATGCGAAGAAAGGCGATCAGCTTGAGCCGGTGGGTGGATGACCTAGAACAGCGTGGGCGCTACACGCTGGACTACGAAGAAGCGGAGCGAACACTGGGACTGCACGGAGCCACACTTCATAAGGCCCTGCAGCGGGCTACCTCTCAGGGCCGGGTTCTCCGCCTAAGAAGAGGGTTCTATGTGATCGTGCCTTTGGAGTACCGCACGGCGGGAGCTGCGCCCACCGAGTGGTTCATAGACGATCTGATGCGCTATCTCGGAACTCCCTACTACATCGGCTGCCTGTCGGCAGCCGCTTGGTACGGAGCCGCCCATCAGCGCATTCAGGAAACACAGGTTGTGGTTCCCCACCACGTGCGGAACATCGAGACGTATGTCGTGCGAGTGCGGTTCCTTCGGTTCGCAGCCATGGCTGGGGCACAGACGCAGAGGATGCGGACGCACACCGGAGATGTACCTGTATCCACGCCCGAGTGGACAGCCATTGACCTCATTCGCTTTCAGAGGCACTACGGAGGTCTGGACGCCGCTGCTACCGTGCTGAAGGAACTCGCGGAGAGACTGGATGCTGACAGGTTGGCTGCGGCAGCTGCCGCGGAGCCAACAAGCGCCTATCTCCAGCGGGTGGGATGGCTCCTGGACTACGTTGGGAAGGGAGACCTGACCGGCCCTCTTCATGCTCATGTGGTAAAGCGGAATCCGTCCCTCACCCCGCTTGATGTCTCTCTCAAGCGCCGCGGCGAGCACCGCGACACCCGCTGGAGCGTCGTGGTCAACGGATTACCGGAGGCGGACCTGTGATTCCACGGGCACACATCATGGAGTGGCGTTCAGCTGGCCATCCTTGGCGGTCAGACGCTATGGTCGAACAGGATTTGATCATCAGCACAATGCTTGTGATGCTGTTCGAGGACAGGGAGCTCCGTAGCACGTTCCTGTTCAGGGGTGGAACGGCGCTTCACAAGCTGTACCTCGAACAACCTCACCGCTACTCGGAGGACATTGATCTCGTACAGCGAAGGGCAGGCGCGATCGGCCCGCAGTTCGACAAGATCCGGGAAGTACTCCAGGATCGGTTTGGCAACCCTCAGCGCACGATTGGCCCCGATGTGGCTACGCTTGTTTACCGAGTGGACTCCGAAGACTCTCCGCCTGTCCCGCTACGGATCAAGGTGGAGATCAACACCCGAGAACACCGCCCAGTTCTGCCCACTGAGTACAGGCGATTGGAGGTTCGGTCGCGCTGGTTTGTTGGTGATGCCGATGTCCCTGTGTACCAGGCAGATGAGCTTCTTGCCACGAAGCTTCGCGCGTTGTACCAACGGCGAAAGGGGCGTGACCTTCTCGATCTGGGGCTCGCCTTGCGCAACCTACCTGTGAATGGGCGCCGGCTGTGCGAGGTTTTCCGCATCTACATGGAGGCCCACGGTCACACCGTGTCGGCCGCGGTCTTTCGCGCGAACCTTGAAGCGAAGCTGCGCCACCAAGGGTTTCTCACAGACTGCATCCCACTGGTTAGGCCGGGAAGCGCGACCGATCCTCAAGCAGACTACGAGCTTCTGGACCGCATGGTGCTGCGGTTCCTCGACACTGCACGAGGTACGTAGTCTCCGGGGGCAGGTCTCGATTCGACGCATGTGGAGAGCAAGCGCTGTGCTCGGGGCGATGCGACCTGATCGCTGACGACGTTCTCCTCCCCTGTATCCAGCGGTCAGGCGCAGCGTGCGAGAGGGTCGCGGCTTGCAGGCCGAGCCCTCCCGCTTCGTACCTCCGGCCAATAGCTGCGCGGTCAACGGCCTGAAGACCCGCGCTGCCCCGCGCCGTCTACCGGAGGGGGCAACGGCGGACTTCGATGGTGGTGTGGAATCGCAGAACGTGGCCCCTGCTTCCGCGCAGGTTCGTCATACCAGGCCGTTCTCAGGATCGTCCGGGGCGAACGAGGGATGGTGATCCCGCAGCCACGCCATCGTCTCCTTCAGCAGGTGCCTTGCCTCCTGGACAGCCTCCTCGACACCGGCCGGTGGCAATCCGACGAAACCCTCATAGAGGCCCTGATGGCGCTGGCGGCGAAGGGCCTGGTAGTAGTCCAAGCGGTGGGGGTCGAGCCCCAGGGTCTCGGCGAGGGTCTGAAGGGTCAGCTCGTGGCTTCCGGCTCCCCGTGCTGGCCGATACCCCTTGGCCCGTAACCCGATGAGGGCACACGAGAGGATCGCATGGTAGGCCTGTTCAAGGCGCGTCTCGCTGTGGATGGAGCGGTTTTCCGCATCCTCGCAGCGGTGGCTCGCGGCGAGAGCCAGCGACCGGATCTCGGAACGCTCGGGCCTGTGGCGTCGGATCAGGCCACGACGGGCAAGCTCATCCAGCGTCACGGTTCTCCTCGAGAAGGATGAGCCTCGGGCCGCGATGGACGCGAGACACGAAGCTGTCCTTCACGTGCAGCTCGCGCCCGTAGGCGTCTGGTGCATGGAGGGTCGCGTTGACCTCTCTTCCCAGTCGTTCGCCCGCCTGGCGCAACGGGGTGGCGAGGTCGCGCAGGGTGACGTGTCCCACGATCATCAGATCCACGTCGCTGTCGGCTTTCGCCTCGCCGGTGGCGAAGCTGCCGTAGATGTACGCAAGCTCAATCCGATCCGCAAGCGGTTCCAGCATCTCCCGAACGACGTCGGCCAGCCCGACGGTCTTGGTCACGAGCATGGTCAGCTCTGGGTAGACAGGGCAGTTCGGGTTCATTGCGTACATGACCTGCCGGCCCACGCGGCGCGACGTGAGGATCCCCGCCTCTCGCAACTGGTGGAGTTCGCGAAGGAGTCCACGGCTATCGAGTCCCGTGCGGCGCTCGATCTCGCGGAGATGCAGCTCCGGGTTCCCGGGCTGGCAAAGCTCGCGCAGCACCTCCAGGCGGGTACGCGAGAAGAGCACCTCACCCAACCCCCGTGCCGACATTGTGTCGTCAAGTGTAGACACTTTGTCTGCGATGTCAAGGGTCTGCCCCCAGGCTGAGTTCTGGCCGGCTTCTGCAGACGGTTCGCCCTCACGTGCCGGCGGCTTGTCAGCTCGCTTGGTGGTAGGAGAGGGAGAAGGGAGCCGTGCTGGGCGGGCTTTCCACCCAGCACGGCTGGTCCACCATCACAGCGACGTTCGCCGCAGGTCCACGCCGGGGCGGAGGACCTTCTCCAGAGCGATGCTCGTCCGCTCCGGCGACATCCCGGCCCGGGCGTACACGCGGTTCGCTCCGGTGAGGCTGGTGGCGTCTACGCCCAGCCCCGCCCCGCTGCGCCCCCGCTTCCGCAACTCGCGGAACGAATGGTGAAGCAGGGCGAGCGCGATCCCCCGCCGCCGCCACGGCCTCCGCACGCCGAGGGTGTTCACCCAACCCTGGTTGGGGTCCTCGGAGTCGGCCCGCCGGCAGAGGGACACGCCAACGATCTCGTCTCCCTCCACGGCGAGGAACCACAGCTTCGGGTCGAACTCGGCATCGGTGGTGATCCACTGGCGCCAGAGGGGCAGCCGTTGCTCGACCGGACCCTCCACGTGACCCCAGTGGTCGTGGAACGCGTCGTCCACGGCCCGCACCACGGGCTCCAGGTCGCGGCCGGGATCGAACGTGCGCACGGTGATCCCCCCCGGCCACGCCGGCTCGGGGATTGCCCCGTTGAACACGGTCTTCATCCGGTAGAACCGCCGGGCGACCGTGTACTCACGCCCGATGAGGAGAGCCTGTGCGTCTCGATCCTCCTCCCACACGCTCTGACCGAGCGTGACCTGAGCATCGGCCGGGGCCAAGGGGAGCGACTGCGCGGCACGCTCCTCGGCCCACTCCACCAGCGAGTTACCGACGCCCTGTGCCCGGTGTTCGGGGTGGACACGGCCCCAGAACCCGGGCCGCACGTAGGGCGCGGTCAGGTTCCAGAACTCGACGTACGCCACGAGCTGGTCTCTGTGGAACACGAGCCGGGTGTCGGACGCGAGGTCGAACCCGGGCGTGCCCCACTCGGAGCGGATGTCGTTGACGGTGAAATGGTCTCTCCCGAACGCATGCCGCGAGCACGCGTTGAACAGCTCCACGGCGGCCTCCACGTCGTCCCGTCGCGCGGGGCGATGCGTGTACCGAAGCTTCGTCACAGACTGCATGATCTCCTCCTTGCAAGGGGGCTCTGCACGCGCGGAGGAACAAACGCCCTGCCTCCGCGCTCGAGGCGGATTGGCCAGCAAGGGACGCTCGCTGTGCTTCTGGGGAACGGAGGTGCGAGAGGGGTTAGGTGGTGCTACGCACTCCGGCCCGGCATGCCGCGTGCAGCCTGCCCGCGCGCCTTCACATGGGCCTTATCCAATCTGGGCCTCCCTGGCATGCCGGATGTCCGGCGGTCTACTACTGTCACCCGCCTGTCCGTAGAGGACGGCGACCCGTCACACAATGAAGGCCGGAGTATAGCACGTTCCGACGGTCGGTCAAGGGCGAATGGCCGTTTCGCAACAGTGCCTCCGTGCGGCCGGCGATCATGAAGTAGGATAGGGCACATGCTGGAACGAGGAGACAGTCGAGAATTCGTCGTGGATGCGATGGCGGAGAACGCCTGGCGCATGTTCCGAATCCTCGGCGAGTTCGCGGAGGGGTTCGGAGCGATGGCCAACCTCAGCCGGGCGGTGGCCGTGTTCGGGTCGGCGCGCGACGCGCTGAACCCCGAGTACTACCGAAAGGCGGAGGAGCTCTCCTCGGCGTTGGCCAAGGCGGGCTACGCCGTGCTCACCGGTGGGGGACCGGGGATCATGGAGGCGGCGAACAAAGGCGCGTTCGAGGCCGGGGGGCAGAGCGCGGGCCTCAGCATCTATACCCCCCAAGAACAGGTTCCCAACCCGTACCAGAGTTGCGCTCTCTCGTTCCGGTACTTCTTCGTGCGCAAGGTGATGCTCGTCAGGTACTCCTCCGCGTTCGTGGTGTTCCCCGGAGGGTTCGGGACCCTCGATGAGCTGTTCGAGGCGTTGACCCTCATCCAGACCCTGAAGATCCACCCGTTCCCGGTGTTCTTGGTGGGGAGCTCGTTCTGGAGCGGGTTGATGAGTTGGATACGGGATACGCTCGTGCGGTGGGGGACGATCAGCCCCGAGGATATGCGGCTGTTTCAGGTGGTGGACGACGTCGCGGGGATCCCGGCGAGCATCAAGGCCTATCGCGACCAGGCGGATCATGGGGGGTTCGCGGTGCCGGAGGAGGGTTGAGCTTCTTCCCGGAACGGCGGCATCGGGAAGAAGAACGGCCCGCGCAGCGCACGGGCCGTTCCGTTGACAGACTAAACGTTACACCTCTCTATGGACAAACTCCCACCTCCTTGTGTGATCCCGGCACAACGCCGGGAGGATGGGTGCCTAGGCGAAAGCAGTCTAGCACATCTGATGCGGGTGAACAAGGACACGTGTCGAGGATGCCGAACGAGGAGGGCGCGATGGGACGAAGGCGATGGCTGGCGTTGGTTCTGATCGGCGCGGCGCTGTTCTTGGGCTGTACGAGGACACTGCCTGATCCGTGCCGCGGGGTGGTCTCCCCGGTGGCGACGTTCCGCGTCTCGCCGGAGGGCGGGGAGCTACCGCTTCTCGTGACGCTCGATGCCTCAGATTCGTTCGCAGGAGAGGGACAGATCGCCGAGTACAACTGGGAGTTCGGGGATGGGACGACGGGAAGCGGTCGGATCGTGGAGCACAGGTTCGATCGACCTGCGGCCGGGGCGGAGGAGCAGGAGTTCCGCGTCACCCTCACCGTGGTTCAAGAGCTTCCGACGGAGGAGGGTCTGTGCCGCCTCGCCGCCCAGACGGTGCGCGTTCTCCGGTATGGGATCAGTCGCCCGTTGAACGTGCTGCAGTGGGAACTCAAGCACGTGTACTACGGATCGCTCATCGAGGGGGTCGTCCGCAACGAGAGCGCGGATCGGCGCGTGACCCACGCCGAGGTGTACGCCCGGTTCTACCGCGAGCCGGGGCACGTGCTGGTAGGCCAAGCGCAGCGGGAGCTGTGGGACATCCGGCCCGGGGAAGAGCGGTTGTTCATGATCTCGACGTACCTCTGGCCGTGGGAGTTCGACTGGGTGGAGCTGCGCACGGAGGCGTTCACCGCCCAGCCCTGAGCTGTGCACAGCCCAGGGCTGGGCAGCGGAATGGTTTGATGCTCGTCTCTAGCGCGGAACGAACCCCGCTCCTTCCAACGAGGTGATCCGCTCCTTCACGTCTTCATCGTCCGGGAGGTCCTTCAGAGCATCCTGGTAGGCAGCGAGGGCGGCCAAGCGCGCCTCCTCGATTGCATCGTCAATGACGCTGATCTGGGCTTCTCGCTCAGGGCTCTCCGGAAGTTGGGTCTCCAGGAACTCCTTGTCGGACTCCAGCAGCGCCATTTTCTCCTCGTACAGCGCGCCGATGATGAACGCGATGTACTTCTCCGTGACTACCCCCTCGGTCCGGATCTTCTTGAATGCGGCGATGCCCTCGTCGATGTTCCGGTCCTTCAGATACATCGCGTGGAGGATTGGATCGGAAACAGAGACCTGTGCTTCTTCGCGTGCCTTCTCCAACCACGCCTCGAACCTCTCGTTCGCGATCTCTTTCTCGGCATCGGACCGAATACGGTCGGCAACATCGGCGTACTCAGGCTCGGTGGCCTCGCGACGGTCTGTGACGAGGATGATGTGGAACCCAAATTGCGTTTCCACGATCTCGCTTCTCTCGCCAACGCCGAGGGAGAACGCCGCCTCCTCGAACTCAGAAACCATCTCTCCCCGGCCGAACCACCCGAGGTCTCCTCCCTGCGAGGAGCTGGGGCAGGTGGAGTGTGCGCGGGCGAGCTCGGCGAAGTCCTCTCCGGAGGCCAGTTTCTCCACGATCTCTTCAGCCTCCTCCAGGGTTGCGACGAGGATGTGGGACGCTTTCAGTTGCTCTTTTGTTCCGTAGTCCGCGCGGTGATCCTCGAAGTACTGCCGGAGATCGCCCTCGGAGACCTCGATCGGCCCACCGACGGCCTTCTGGAGGGCTTCGTAGAGGAGTTGTTCGGCGACACTGGCGCGTCCCTCGTCCTTGAACTCGTCCAATGTCCCGCCTTGTTCTGCGAAGTACCCGATGAGGAACTCCTCGGTGATTTCGTACGTGTCAAGCATGGTTTGGTACTGCTTCTCGAACTCGGCTTCGATCTCCTCGGGGGAGAGGACGAGCCCACGTTGCGCGGCCTCAGCCTCGACGAGGCCGCGGGTGAGGAGGCTGGTTAGGGCACTCAGTTCCAGTTCGAGCTCAAACATCCGCCCCCGTGCGCCGATGAGGAAGACGCGGACGTCGATCCCGAACTGAGCGTACAGCCGGGCGTAATACCCGAGAATGGACGCCCGCATGTCGTCAAACGCTTCCCGGGTTACGGGGTGGCCGTTGATGGTGGCGAAGGGCCCCGCGACCGGAGGCAGCCCTGGCTCGACGGGGGTTGAGTCGGTCACGGTGAGCGTGGCGGGGTTCGACGTCACGGCTCCACACGCATTGGCAACCACGACCGTGTAGGTCCCGGCGTTGCCGGCCGTGACGGCGAGGATCGTGTACAGATCGCTCGTGGCGCCGGCGATGTTAGCACCGTCTTTCACCCACTGGTAGGTCAGGGATTCGCCGCCGGTTGCCATCACGGTGAACGTGATCGAGTCGCCGACTGACGCGGTCTGAGAGATGGGGTGCAATGTGACGATCGGCGCGAGCGTGACGGTGAGCACGGCGGGCTCTGAAGTCACCGTTCCACAGCTGTTTTTGATCACGACGGTGTAGGTCCCCGCATCACCTGCAGCAACGGCAGGAACCGTATAGGTCGCCGCGGTTGCCCCGGCGATGTCGACGCCATCCTTCCGCCACTGGTAGCCGAGAGCCGATCCGCCCTCGGCGGCGACGACCCATGTCGCGGGGAGACCTTGACACACGGTCTGAGAAACAGGCTGAGCGGTGACCGTGGGGGTCACGTCCAGAGAGAGCGTGGCGGGGTTCGACGTCACGGTTCCGCATGCGTTGGTGACAACCACAGAATACGCTCCTACATCGGCTTCCGTGACGGAGCTGATCGTGTACATCGCGGTGGTGGCCCCCGCGATGTCGGTACCGTTCTTCTTCCATTGGTAGCTCAGGGGAGCCGTGCCTCCGGCGGTGACGGTGAACAGCACGGACGTGCCCGCGCACGTCGATTGCGGGGCCGGTTGGGCCGTGATGGTCGGGGGGGAATTCACCGTGAGCGTGGCGTGGCTGGAGGTGACGGTTCCGGCCTTGTTCGTCACGACCACGGTGTACGACCCGGCGTGGGTCGCGGAGAGCGAGCTGATCGTGTAGCTCGCGCTCGTCGCCCCGGCGACCGCTGTTCCGTCCTTTCGCCACTGGTAGCTGAGGGGAGATGTTCCAGCCGCCGTCACGCTGAACGTAACCGAGTTCCCGGCACAAGCCGTCTGGGCTGAGGGCGGGGTGGAAATGGTGGGGGCCGTCCCCCTGCCGCATCCGGCGAGAAGAGCCCCAATCCCGACCACGAGAAACACTGCTGCAACCGCGCGCATCCGCATGTCAAGCCTCCTTCAACGGGCAGAGCTTACCCGGTGAGCCTGTCTTGCAACACTACGTGCCGTGGCGACATCGTCGCCCCAACCGCGTCCGGGAATCATCGTTTGTCGAGGTAGTCGCGCACCGGGCCCAACTCGATCTGCCACGTCATCCAGTCTTTGTACGGGCGGAACCCCATGGCGTCGTTGATCCTGAGCATCGGTGCGTTGGAGTTCGCGTTCCCGGTGCGCACGCGCACCACCTGGGGCCTCTCGGCGCGAACCTTCTCGATCATCGTTGCCTTGAGCCACTTCCCCAGGCCGTGGCCACGGTACGCGGGGAGGACGCCGGTGTCCCCTTGCCACAACGTCGTGGGCCGGCTCTTCTCCCAGAACACCTCGGTGTACCCGGCGAGATCACCGGACGCCTGGTGACGGGCGTAGAGGGCCCACCGCTCGGTGCGGCGCTCGGTCAGCGACCGCTCTCCCTGGCGCAGCATCTCGGGAGTCCAGGTCCAGTCGTCCATTTGAAGGTCGTCGCGTGGCGCGGTGTTCATCACTGCCTTGAGCTCGCAGATGGGAGCCAGGTACTCCTCGGGGTACGGCCCGATCCACCACCCGAGGGTGAACAGGTCCCGTGGGCCCTCGTCGCACCATCGCTTCATCAGACTCCGGTCGAGGTGTACCAGATCGAGCTGGTTCGTACGGGAGACGATCCCCACCCGCGCGCCGATTCTATTCATGAACATCCCCCCTGCGGGAATGACGGAGTCCGTGCCTGCAACGAGAAGCGTCCGGCCCTCTCCCTCGGCCTTCGCGACGATGCGAGCCAGCAGCTTTCTGGCAATTCCCTGGCGGCGGGAAGCGGGGTCCACACCGATGTAGCCGTCGGCGATGTGGCGGTTGTGTTCGGTGTCGAACATGTATACATTCGCCGACGCGACGGTCTGCCCTTCCTGCCAGGCCACCCAGCGGTGGACAGCCCAGAACGGTGGGACAGAACGGATACTCCTCTCCCAATCCTCCAACGACCGCGGCGGGTCCTCCGGCCAGGCTTCCGCCTCCAACTGGACGAGGAGCGCGTGGGCTGCCTGGAGCTCTTGACGGGATGCCGTCGCGATGTCGAACTCGCGGATCGAGATCTGTCTCATGCCGCGTTCACCTCCGTGGACCTCGAATGAAGGAAAGATGCATGGTACTGCGGAGCCCTCCTGCCGGCAATGCGGGAGGGGCCTACTCCTCGTCGTCCCCGATTGTGATCAGGTCGCGGAACCCGTCAAGGGTCTTCGATCCGATCCCCGAAACACGGGTGAGATCCTCGATGCTCGCGAACGGACCGTACTCCTCGCGATAGATGGTGATGCGCGCTGCGAGCGCCGGGCCGATCCCGGGAAGCTTCTCCAGCTCCGCTGCGGGGGCGAGGTTGATGTTCACCTTGCCGGGGAGCTTGAACTCGATCGGCACCACAAACGCTGGAACATCCACACGGCCGGGCGGCGTGCGGGGTGGGGCGGGTGGGGGGATGAGGCGCACGGCGGCGTAGAGAACCAGGGCAACTACGAGGAGGGCCGCGCCCCAGAACCGAGGCTCAACGCCTTCTCTACGCGAAGATCTCCTTGATTTGCTGGACACCCCACTGCTCCTGCTGAGTGCGGGCGAGTTCTGGTTGCCGCTCGTAGCGCTCCGTGGCGAATTTCGA
The DNA here is from genome assembly GCA_020062805.1 of Candidatus Bipolaricaulis sp. GTDB lineage: Bacteria > Bipolaricaulota > Bipolaricaulia > Bipolaricaulales > Bipolaricaulaceae > Bipolaricaulis. The sequence goes on along the minus strand of JAGUVP010000091.1, from coordinate 2,092 downwards.
CTTCCAGCGGGCGAGGTGGATCTCCCGCATCCGTGTGCGCAGGTCCGAATCTGTGAGAGCGGGATCTTCGCTCAGCGCTTCGATCTCGGGAAGGTACACATCGATGGCCGCTGCCTGATCGAACAGGCCCAAACTGGTCTCAGAATCCACCGAAAGCAGGTCCCTCGCTTGTTGAAACAGCTTCCGGCGGCGAAGCTCGTCAAGGGCCCGCTCCTGCATCCTCCGGCTTATATCACGATAAACACCCAGCTTCCACACTGGGAAGCGCCGCAGCTCGTGGGTACAACCGGTGTGGGATGGGAACGCCTCGGGATGGCCGACGATCCGGCCGTGCCAGGCGAGGCAAGCCTCGCACGTGCGCCACGTGACGCTCGTGTAGCACTGCCAAAGGGAAGTACGGCCACGGAACAAGTGCCCCAGCGCACGAAGTCGATTTGTCATGGAGGCTCTGTGGTGCCGAGGGTGGGAGTCGAACCCACACGCCCTGCGAGGGGCACGGGATTTTGAGTCCCGCGCGTCTGCCAATTCCGCCACCCCGGCGCTCTGCTGATTATAGCTTCGCGGCGCGGCACGCTGGGCAAAGCCCGTAGCCCTGGACGACAACCTCGGCAAGCGCGAACCCGTGATGCTCCGCGGCCTTGGTCACGACTTTCTTCAGGCTCGGGTCGGAGAACTCCACCACCTGCCCGCAGACGCGACACACGAGGTGGCCGTGCTCCTCCCGCCCCAGTACGTGCTCGTAGTGGGCGTGGGCCTCGCCAAACGACACGCGACGCACGAGTCCGGCCTGTTCGAGGAGCTCCAGAGTCCGGTACACTGTGGCTGCCGATGAGACCACGCCCCGCAGCGCGGCCCACAAGTCGGCGGCCTCGAAGTGGGCGGGGAGGGCGAACACCGCCTCGACCACCGCCCGCCGTGGTCCTGTGACGTGGAGGCCCCGCTGGCGGAGGAAACTCTCAAACCGATCCACCGCTTGGTCACTCATGTCCACACCACTGTGCCGCGATCGGGGAGGCACGTCAACCACGTCCCCGGAGGAGGACCAGGCCGCCGACCGCGACGTCGGCCTCCCGTGCCACGGGTTGGCACTTGGCTTGGAAGAGGAAGAACAACGGAGCCAGCTCCTGAGACAGGCCCTCGAAGTTCCCCATCCCCTTGCTCAGGACCAGTCCGGCGTTCCGGAACCGCGTGCGGAAGGAAGTTGAGCAGGCGGCGAGGGACACACCGGGCACGTCGGACCCGGTGGTGATGATCTCCGCGATCGCGTTCAGTCCAACTGATTCTGCATCATCCGTGGTGACGTCGTTTAGCGTGGGCGCGCCGCGGACGGCGACGGTCACGTTCTTGCCGCGTGCAACGAGCTCCTCGATGAGGATCCGGTCGAGCACGATCTCGCCCGCGTTGTCGGCCAGGAAGAGCACCTCCCGAGATCGGTCCAACGCGTCACGAAAGGCTCCATAATCGGAGCGGGCGAAGCCCTGCAGAGCGCAATCTACGTCGTGGTGGGGGTCTACGCCCGCGTAGAACCCGAGATCGAGAGCGTTCCCCGCCGCGGCGAGCCGCAGGGCGTGGAACAGCGGATCAGGTGCCCGGGCCACCTCCTCCTTCCATCGTGCGTAGTGTCCAAGGGCGGCCGCGTTCGCCGCGCGCTTCTCCCCTAGATACGGGTCGGTCTGCCCAACTCGTGTCCGCAACAGGCGGCCGATCTCCGCGCCCAGGAGGATCGGGGGGAGCGTTCGATCCCAGTCTGCCGTGATCCGTGCTCCCTCGGCGACGACCGCCCACGCCTCCTCGTCCGGGGCGCCGGCGAGGCGTGCTCCGCCCAGGGTCGCCCGCAGAATGCACGGGATGCACTCGGGGTAGGTTTTCACTGCGGGAGCTCCACGAGGGAGGCGGCGGTCGGGGGGCCGCCTTCCGGTGATGATCCGCACCTGCCCCCCTGCACAGGCAGCGGGATCTTCCACCGCACGGGCACGCTCCTAGTCGCCATGGTCTGTGGGGCGAGGCGCGTTCGGGGAAGTCTCGCCGTCCATGTTCGCGGTAGGAGCGCCGTTCACGAGCCGCCAGATCGCGTCGGCAACGGCGAGGAATG
>JAGUVP010000098.1 GCA_020062805.1 Candidatus Bipolaricaulis sp. | reverse complement strand
TCCAACCGCCCTCGTGCTTCGCACAACGCTTGCTTGTTCATGCCTCATGATGCCATGACCAGACAGATCTGACAACTTACGTAACGGAGTAGTGCTAGCAGCCTATGTGAGAAAGGTCCGCTGAGCCTTCGGCTGCGCGGAGAAGATCGGATCCCCGCGGAGGGCGAGGTTCCTGGGGTGGACTTCATGGATCCAACAGGCCGTTGGAGTACCCTCCCGAATAGACGTCTTGCAGCGTCATGAACCTCACCTTGCGTACAGCGGAAGTCCGTGGGCCGAAGGCCCGCGTGCCGCAGGTCCGCGGACCCTGGCATTCCCACACGGGCTGCTAGCCTCAGACACGAAAGCAGGATCCTGACAGCCTGTGTGGGAGTGCCTGGGTTCTCGGGCCTACACTACGCGAGCCTGCGGGCACAGACATCCGTGATCGGTTGTCCGTGCTCCGTTGACCGTACCGGACTCGCTCGGTCCACGGAGACGGAGCGCAGTCTTTCCTGAAAGTCTCTGCGATGCGCGCATGCGGGACGGGCACCGGTTGGCTCGGGGGACGGCATTCCGTACACTCGGGGAGTAGCTCGGAGGAGGAGGTTGCGTTGATCGGGAAAGAGCTTCTGGCGCTGGTGGTTACGTCTATATGGTCTATCGCAGGGTTGGGGGCGTGGGCCCAGCCCTTTCCCATCCCCCAACAGCCGATCGCGGTGGGGCGGGTCGCTGCGGTGGCCTTCTCGCCGGACGGTCGCTACCTCGCGGTGGCGGTTGAACAGGCAATCCGGATCGTCGACACGGGGGACTGGAGGTCCGCCCGGACCCTGGAGGGTCACACCGGCCGGGTGACGTCGGTGAGCTGGAGCAGCGACGCCCGGTTCCTCGCCTCTGCATCCGACGATGCCACCGTGAGGATCTGGGATTCCGCTACTTGGCAGACGTTGCACGTACTGCAGGGCCACGTCGGGTGCGTGACCTCTGTCGCGTTCTCGCCGACGACCGCTGTCCTGCTATCGGGGTCGTGCGACGGAACGGCGCGGCTGTGGGATGCCGAGGCGGGCACGCTCTTGCGGACCCTCCGCGGACACGAGGACTGGGTGACCGCCGTGGCGTTCAGCCCCACCGGGGGGGCCGTGGCCTCAGGGTCCTACGACGCGACCGTCCGGCTGTGGGATGCGGCCACCGGAACGCAGTTGTCCGTGCTTACAGGCCACGCGGATCAGGTCACCGCGGTGACGTTCAGCCCTGACGGGGCGACCGTGGCCTCGGCAGCGCGGGGGACCGGGTTCTTCCTGGGCGAGATCAAGCTGTGGAGCGTCGGCGGCGGGTGGGAGATCCGCACGATGGCCAACCCCGGCCTCGTTGCTTCTGTGGCGTTCAGCCCCGACGGGCGGTTCCTGGCCTCAGGGTCCTACGACAACACCGTGCGGTTGTGGGAGGTCGCGACCGGGAGGATGGTGCAGGCGTCCGCGGGTCACACCCGCTGGGTGACCTCTGTCGCCTTCACGCCCAATGGGACCGCGCTCGCCTCCGGGTCGCAGGACGGGACCGTGCGGCTGTGGGATCTGCGCGAACTCGTCAGCGACTGATGCAGCACGGGTGACCGCTCGTTGCGGCCGGTCGGGGTGGGGCAGGGGGCACTGTGGAGAGGTGCCCATCGATCTCCCCCTAAGATCAGGCCAATCGGCACTTGAGCGCTGGTCCTGTAATCAGACCCTCTCGTCAGTGAACCGCCCTCAAGCAGGGGCAAGCTAAGCTCTTGACATCGTTCCCCGATCGTGCTAGTGTGGCCGCCGGTGACGCCCATTACACTCGCGGTTCGAGCGCCACCCCGTAGCGAGGGAGAGGAGCATGGGAAGAGGCAGGGGCGGGTGGGCGTGGCTATTCCTGTTCTGTGTTCTGGGTCTGTGGGGAGGAGGGGCAGGGGCGGTATCCGTGGGGCCTGGCGTCCTAAGCGGATCCACCACGCTCAGCATCGCGGGCTATCCGCTCCCGTGCTCAACGGTAGACGGGATCAAGCTCCCCACCCCGTGTGAGCGGGCGGTGTTCGCCTGGGACGTGGAGGTCGGGATCAACCTGCGGTGCACCTTCCAGTCTATGGTGGCATTTGTGAGCACGGTGTTCGGGATCCCGGGGGTTGAGCACGTGGTTGCGGGTTTGGACGGTACCTGGGGGGGAATCACGATCAAGCCCGAGTTGGTGTTCTCGGTGCCGTACGAGACGATCGTGGACGTCAACAACCTGCCGAACACGGTCATCATCCCTCCGGGCGACTTCCTGTTCGCCCAGGCGCGCCTTGAGGCCAGCGCCACGCTCTCCGGGATGACCTTCCGGTGGATTATGGTGTTCCAGGACCTCAACTTCCCCAACCCGGGGGCCCGCTTCACCCCGCTGCCCCCGCCGGGCGACCCGGTGTTCTACACCGCGGCCGACCAGAGCTTCGCCCTGGGGAGCCTGATCACTCTGTCATCGCGGGTGGGAGACGGCGCTTCCCTCAGCCTCCAGATGGCCCTCGGAGCCACGCCGGGGTCGTTCAGCGTGAAGAAGTACTCCACCTACGGGAAGGCCGACCCGGACGCGATGTACCTCACGGTGTCCCTCACTAACATCCCGTTCCCGTGCCCGTGGTGTCTGGGGCCGATCAGCAACTTCCGCGTCGGCGTCTCGGCGAGGATCCAGCCGAAAAACAGCCCGTTCATCAGTCTCACGGGGAGCGTCGGCCTCACCCTGTTCGAGAAGGCGAGCGTGGGCACCTCGTTCACCCTCGGGATCACGACCGGGCTGAAGTGGGGTGGGTTCTTCGTGAGCATCCCAGGCGACTTCGGCACGCTCAACCTGCAGTTCGACGAATCGGGCGAGTTCAAGTCGTGGAGCCTCAACCTGAGCTATCGGCATCAGTTCAGCTTCGGGTGGACGAGTGGTTCCTGTTCTGCTAGCGCGACCGCCGTCCCTGACCGGGGGGTCACCTCGGCAGCGTTCGGGCTCGCGCTGAGCCATGGACTGCTCACGGCGAACTACGGGCTCAACTACTCCTGGCGTTCCGACACGGGTCTCACGTTCTCGGCCTTGAGCACGCGGTTCAGCCTGAACCTGAGCCCCGTTGTGGCTGGATTCGGCCTCACGTTCGGGCGCGGCGGGCTGGCGATGTTCGCAATCACGGTGGGTTATGTGTTCTAGAGAGATGCGAGAGGGGGAGGCAGCGATGATGCGTCGTTCAGCCAGGTGGGGTAGCACGATGGGCGGAGTCCGACCCAGAACTTGTGCTTCACTGATCGCGGTTCTTGGTCTGGCCCTGGCGCTGGGAGTTGCCGGCTTGGGCCAGATCGCTGTCACGGTGACGATCAAGGATACATCCGATCCGGCCTGCACCGGGGGGACGGGGATCTGCCCCGAGCCCTCAGTGGTGGGAGAGCAGTACGCGGTCGAGTTCGAGGTCAGGGTCACCGGGGACAACCCAAGCGGTCTGAGCCCGTACGGTACGGTCACTGTGACGGACGGACACGGCGCGAGTGACTCCCGAACCGTGTCGAGCGGGGACTATCCGAATGGATGGGTCTGGCGCTGCTTCCTGACCTCGACCACGGTTGGCGACTTGACAATCACGGCGACGTTCGTCTCCTCAGACGGGAACTTCACCAGCGCCTCCGATACCGAGGAGCACACGGTCCTCCCGGCGACGGGCGTGACCGTCTTCGTCTCGGACACCCCACTTGTCGTCGGGGACACGGCCACGGGAAGGGTCTCCGTCTACGGTATCCCGGAGAACTACGCGACGCCCCCCACCGGAACGGTGACGCTCACCACAAGCGGGAGCGGAACGCTGACACCGACGTCGTACGACCTGGCAGCGCTCGACGGCGGGTACTTCGAGTTCACGTACACGCCGGCGGACGCCGCGACCACGCCGCACGTCATCACCGCAAGCTACGCCGGGGACAGTGTCTACGCCAGTGGCAGCGACACGTTCGATCAGGCAATCCAGAAGCGCCAGGCCGACGTCGTGATGAGCGTTTCCCCGACCACGGCCTACATCTTGCAGAACGTGATGATCACGGTGTGCGTCGAGGACGACACGACATCCGGCACGCCCCCTGACTTGACCGGACAGACGGTCACCCTGACAACCAATGGGACCGGCTTGTTCGAAAGCACATATCCGACAAGCTACGCTGCAACGCTCGACGCGAACGGGTGCTGCACGGTCACGTACACGCCGGGGGCGTTCGAAGCTGGCATCACGACCCTGACCGCCACCTTCGGGACGAGCTCGACCGTATATGTCGAGAGATCGACGAATCAGTTGCTGACCGTGCACCTACGCCCGACGCGGGTGACCGTGGAGGGCTGCACCGCGACCCTCCTGGTCAACCAGGGATGCACGTACTCGGTCACCGTGGAGGACACCGCCGGGGTCGGGACAGCGACGCCGCCGGTGGGCGTGCTCTCGTACTCATCCTACCTCGGAGCGGATGCGACGCTGGTCCCCTCGTTGGGCGCGGCCCCCTCAGGGGCGTTCGTCTACACGTGCATCGGTCTGGACGCGCACGCGGGCATCGACACGATCTACGTGCACTACACAGCGCTCGATGGCGTCCACGCCGGCAGCGAGGGTTACTTCGGCCAGGGGATCCAGAAGCGCCCGACGGTCACGACGGTTACGGGGACCAGCACGGAAACGGGAGTCGACTACAGCGTGACCGTGGAGGAGGATTCTGGGAACGCCGGCCCGAGGACCGTTCTGATGGGCGACATCCGCCTGCTCCAGCCGGATACGGTCCTCTGTGGCGGGCTCTCCGGCCCGTTGCTTCTCCAGTGTGATGGCAGCCTCGACTCGGAACTCCCGTTCGTCAGCCTAGCCGTGCAGTTCCAACCCACGGACAGAACCCACCTCCCGTCGACGGGCGCGGTCAACATCCAGCGCACCCTCCAGGCAGACCCCGGAGATGGCACCGACGGCTCCCAGTGTGATGACGGATGCGGGTCGGGGGGCATCAACGTTACGGCGACGCTGCAGGCGCTCAACGCAGCCAAGCTGGTCCTGGACCTCTACAAGCTCTACCTCGACGGTGTCGCGCTCGTACTCGATGTGATCCCCGATGGTGTCATCGTCGGCGGGCTCATCGTCAGCAGCGGCGTGACAATCCCCATCAGTGACATCCTCAAGGCGGTCGTCGCTGGCATCGGGATCGTGATTGACGCCGCCAGCCTTGCCATGGAGACGGACATCGACGGAGACGGAATCCCCGACGTGGTGGAACTCGCGATCGGCACCAATCCCTACAAGGTTGACACCGATGACGACGGGATGTGGGATGCCGACGAGATCGCGTGGGCCGGTGGCTACATCGGAGGCAGCCGCCGACCGAACCCCACGGTGTGGGACAGCGATGGCGACGGACTCTCCGACGGTGACGAGTTCTACGTGTACGGGACGAATCCCTGCGTGGCCGACACCGACTGCGACGGAGTCTCTGACGGAGCTGAAGTGGCCACCTGGAGCAGCGCCGACCCGCGCGATCACTCCGACCCCCTCATGCAGGATACGGATGGCGACGGCCTACGAGATGACGTGGAGATCGCCTTTGGCTGTCCGTTCGTGAACGACGATGACTCGGACGACGACGGACTCCAGGACGGCTACGAGGATCGGAACCGCGACGGGCTCATCACCAACGTCATCGGGAATAGCACGTCCCAAGGGTCAGGCGAGACGCACTTCTGTATGTGGGACACCGACGGCGACGGCCTGAGCGATGGAGAAGAAGAGGCGCTGTTTGGCGCCGGCCCCATCACCGCGATCACGCCCTCGGGAGCCGTGATCACCGTCGCCGCGCTCGACGACGACTCGGACAACGACGGGCTCTCCGACTGGGAAGAGGTCAACGTGACGGGCACGAACCCGCTGCACTGGGACACAGATGGCGACGGGATCGGCGACGCCGACGAGCTGATCGCCATCGGCGGAGTGTGGCCTAAGCGGCAGTTCCAGCAAGTCTCCAATCCGCTGAGCCCGGACACGGACAACGACGGGCTCAGCGACTACGTCGAGTGGACAGCACGGGGGCACACGTACCCGGGGACACGCCTCGGCGATCCGTCGTCCCCGTACTTCCGCGCTCTCGGGGGGGAAGACGATACGATTTGCCCGTTTGTGAACAACCCCGACTCCGACGGTGACGGTCTGCTGGACGGGTACGAGGACAAGAACAAGGACGGCATCTGGCAAGGTGTGATCGGCGCGACGGGCGCGCAGGGAAGCGGTGAGACCGACCCCTGCAACTGCGACACCGACGGAGATGGACTCAGCGACGGCGAGGAGGAAGGGCTGTTTGGAGCCGGTGCAATCTCCGCGACCACACCGAGCGGGGCCGTCACGACCGTGGCTG
>JAGUVP010000291.1 GCA_020062805.1 Candidatus Bipolaricaulis sp. | reverse complement strand
GTCGAAGACGTACCCGATTCATCGCGCGTCACCTCCGTTGGCCGACCTCGCGGTAGAGGACGAGGTGCTGGAGACAGGGATCAAGGTTCTCGACCTCATCGCCCCCATTCCCAAGGGCGGCAAGGTCGGACTGTTCGGAGGGGCCGGGGTGGGCAAGACCGTCCTCATCATGGAGCTCATCCGCGCGATCGCCCACGAGCACAAGGGGTACTCCGTGTTCGCCGGGGTCGGCGAGCGGTCCCGCGAGGGAAACGAGCTGTACCTGGGGATGAAGGAATCCGGCGTACTCGCGAACACGGTGCTCGTGTATGGTCAGATGAACGAGCCCCCGGGAGCGCGGTTCCGGGTCGGCCTGTCCGGGGTGACAATGGCCGAGTACTTCCGGGACGAAGAGGGCAAGGACGTCCTCCTGTTCATCGACAACATCTTCCGCTTCGCCCAGGCCGGGAGCGAGGTGTCGGCCCTCCTGGGACGAATGCCGTCCGAGGTCGGGTACCAGCCGACCCTCGCCACAGAGATGGCCGAGCTCCAGGAGCGGATCACCTCCACCCGTCGCGGTTCGATCACCGCAGTCCAGGCCGTGTTCGTGCCCGCCGACGACATCACCGACCCCGCGCCGGCCACGGTGTTCGCCCACCTGGACGCCGCGATCACCCTCACCCGCGACCTGGCGGAGAAGGGGATCTACCCGGCCGTGGACCCGTTGCAGTCGGACTCCCGGCTGATGGACCCTCGGGTCCTGTCCCGGGAGCACTACGAGGTCGCCCAGCGGACGCGGGCCATCCTGCAGCGGAACCAGGACCTCCAAGACATCATCGCCATCATGGGCATGGAGGAGCTGTCGGAGGCGGACCGGACCACGGTCAGGCGAGCGCGTAAGATCCAACGGTTCATGGCGCAGCCGTTCCACGTCGCGGAGCACTTCACGAGCCGGCCCGGAGCCTATGTCCGTATCGAGGACACGGTGCGCGGGTTCCGCATGATCTGCGATGGTGAACTCGACGACGTTCCGGAACAGGCGTTCTACATGGCGGGGACGATCGACGAGGTCCTGGGACGAGCTGCGAAACCGCGCTGAACCGGGTGTTCGCATCCGGTGGCACGACCCGGTGCTGCTTCCTACAATCCCCCCCCATGCATGGTGCACTTCGAACTCGATGGGTCCTGTCATGGACGATGATCGGGGCTGTGGTTCTTCTTCTCTCATCGTGCTCACGACCGGCCGACCACACCTCTCCGCTCTGCACAATCTCGGTCCGAGTCGGGGAGTCCATCCAGGCTGTGCTCGACGGCGCTCCGCCGGGGGCAGTGATCTGTCTTCCCACCGGCACCTGGACGGAAAATCTCCACGTGACGAAACCCGTGACCCTGCGCGGGGCGGGCCCCACAGAGACGACCGTCCGCAGCAACACGTTTGCCACGCCCGTGGTCACGATCGGTCCTTGGGTTGAGCCCAAGGAAGCCGTTGTCCTCATCGGGATCGCGTTCACCGGGGCTTCGGCAAGCTGTTCAGATCCCGGGGGCTGCGCCCACGGTTTGCTCGTGGTTGGATCGGCGGTGGTCCAGGCCACACGCTGCAGCTTCGCCGGGAACTCCGCAACCGGTGTCTCCGTGCGGGATGAGGCCCGAGCCGAGCTCCAGGACTGCTCGATTGTCGCCAACACCTGGTATGGTCTGGCCGTCCAGGACAGCGGCCAGGCAGCCCTGACCTCCGTCACCCTGTCAGGAAACCGCAGCACCGGTATCTGGCTCGCGGATGCTGCTCACCTGGCACTCGTCAGCTCCACAGTGACCCGATGCGAAGGCCACGGCCTGTGGATCCGCAACCAAAGCACCTTCATCGCAACCGACTCCACCATCTCGTCGTGCGATGGGCATGGGCTCTGGGTGCGCGATAAGGCGTCCGCCAATCTGTCCGGCTGCACGGTCACCGGGCACAGGGACAGTGGAGTCTGGATTGAGCACGACGCCGAGATCTCCCTCTCCTCCTGCGTGGTTGAGCGAACGTGGGATGGAATCGTAGCGAGAAACAACGCCCGGGTGTGGGTCGCAGACTGCACGATCTCCGCGGTTCGCTGGGATGGGATCAAGGTCCAAGGGACTGCCTGGGCTTCGATCGTCGGGTCCACGCTCCTCGGGGGGCGGGGATCGGGAGTCCACGTGGGAGACGCCGCCGAGGCCGAGATCTGCGACAACCGGATTGAATCCTGGATCGCACACGGGATTCTCGGCCTCTCTCGGTTCCAGCCCACGGGTGGCGGGAACCGCCTCGCCAACAACGGGGTAGATCTGTCGGGCAACGTCCAGGGATACCTGCGCGTACCGCTCCACATCCCGGATCAGGAGATGGTTCGGTTTCCGAACCCGACCTACGCCACGGTGCAGCAGGCGGTGGATGCCGTCCTCCCCGGGGGGAAGCTCGTCCTGGCAGAGGGGATCTACCCCGGCGGGGTCACGCTCGGCAAACCACTCCACATCGAATCGGAGGGAATCGTCCTTCTCACTGCGAACTTCAGCAACGAATCCCCCGTTCTGTCCCTCGTTGGCGGGGCCGATCTCGTGATGTCGGGCATCGCTCTCGGGTACGGCTCCGAGGGAATCACCCTCGGAGCCAACGCCCGGGCCTCACTCAGCGATTGTGTTCTCTCCGACAACACTCACGGAGTCCACGCTACGGGTACAGCACGGGTGGAGCTCCTTCGCTGCAGTGTATCCCGCAACCAGCAGGGGGGAGTCTGGCTGTGGGACTCCGTGCAAGGAGACATCCGAGAAAGCTCGTTCACCGCTAACGGGCTCTGTGGGATCGGCCTCGCTGGATCCTCGACCACGCGCGTCACACGTTGTTCGATCACCGAAAACGGCCGGACCGCGGGCATCGCCGTGCGCGACTCAGCCCAGGCTCACATTGAGGGGAACACGATCACGGGAAACTACGGAGTCGGCGTAGCTCTGTACCATGACCTGTGCGTCGGCCTTCGCTACGTGTTCGCCGGCCGGGTCACGGGAGGGGAAAACGTGTTCACGGGGAACTACAAGGGCGATGTGTGCCCAGGCGAGCTGTCATTCCTCGGGGACGGAGGTGGAGAGCTCGATCTCCGTCGTTAGCCCGCCGAAGGGCGAATGGCGAGCTCACAGACTGGGTTGCCCGCAAGAACCGAGGAGACCAGCTCCACCTCGACCGCGCGTCCGAGGAGGGCCCCGAACAACGCACCCAACCAGCCCCGCGAGCAGTGGCAGTAGGTCGGCGAGATCCGCTCCGTCGACTGGCTGATGCGCGGGCAGTAGCAGCGGTCGTAGACAGCGTAGACGACATCCCTGTCGAGGCGGAGCTTGCCTCCACCGATGTGTCTCTCATTGAGGAAGGCCAACAACGCAACGAGATCCGTGAACTGCTGTCCCACACCCCTCGCCCGGGCGATACGCGCGGTACCCAAGCACGTTTGGCCGCACAACTCAAGAACAGCGGCACGGGTTGCAGGGTCGAGACCTTGATCCATCCGCGCCATGACCTCCCGAACCCAATCCGCAGCTTCCGAGGAACTTGGAAGATCGCCCATGCCCGAGAGAACGCGCTCCCGTGCCTCCTGCCCCGCGAACCGGTCGAGCCCCTCGACGAGCGCCTTCTCCCACGCCTTCGTCTTGGTCACGTCTTCCCGGCTCAGACCATGAGCCGAGCGAACCGCAGCTTCCCCGCCCGCAGGACGGTCCCCGCGCGCACGGTGACGCGATCCCGATGGGAGGTAATCTTCTCCCCATCAATCTCTACGCCTCCCCCCTCCACAAGCCGCCGTGCCTCAGATCGCGAGGACGTCATCCCCGCCTCAATGAGAAGATCGACGATGTTCGCCGTCCGATCGGCGTCAAGCAGATCGCCCACCAAGACCTCCGGCATCTCCTCGGGCGGCTGCTCGTCCTCGAACACCCGCTCGAAGTGCTCCTGGCCCCGGCGCGCCCCGTCCTCGCCGTGGAACCACGACACCAGAGTTCGCGCGAGGAGCTTCTTGGCCTCTTTCGGGTGTAGGGATGCCGCTTCCGCCCACGAGAGATCGGTGAGAAGCTGGAAGTACTGGGGCATCCGCTCATCGGGGATGGACATGATCTTCCCGAACTGCTCCTCCGGTTCCTCAGCCACCCCGATGTAGTTCCCCCTGGACTGCGACATGGCGAACGTCCCATCGATCCCAATGAGGAGGGGCATCGTGAGGATGGCCTGGGGATCTTGGCCGTAAGCCTCCTGGATGTCGCGGCCGATGAGGAGGTTGAACCGCTGGTCCGATCCCCCGAGCTCGATGTCGGCCCGCACGGCCACCGAGTCGTAGGCCTGGGCCAGCGGGTACAGGAACTCCATGATCGTGATCGCCGATCCCTCGCGAAACCGGCGCTGGAAGTCCTCCCGCTCGAGCATCCGCGCCACTGTGTACCGAGCGGTAAGCCCCACCACCTGGGCCAAGGTCAGCTTCTCCAGCCACTCCGAGTTGTAGCGAACCTCCGCCTTCCGCGGATCGAGGATCCGAAACGCCTGTTCGCGGTAGGTGCGCATGTTGCGCTCGATCTCCTCCGGCGACATCGGCTCCCGGGTCTTGGATTTCCCCGACGGATCGCCGATACGGCGCGTGAAATCCCCCACCACGAGGACCGCGGTGTGCCCCAAGTCCTGGAACGCCCTCAGCTTCCGCAGGACGACCGCGTGGCCCAGGGTGAGCTGCGATGCCGAGGGGTCGATGCCCAGTTTGGCCCGCAACGGCCTTTCCTGGCGAAGCGATCGTTCGATCTTCCTCGCCAGCTCGTCGCGTGGGAGAACGGTCTCTGCGTTTTGCTCGATGATCGCCAGCTGTCGCTCAACTTCAGCCCTGATCTCCATCCTCACCCTGCCTCATGAAAAGCTGCACCGGCTGCAACACGAGCACGCCGCGCACAGAGCGCTCACTCCCCAAGCCTCGGTCTCTTACCGCAAAACCCGCCTGGAGTGCCTGCCCCACCGATGCGTCTTCGATGTTTCCACGGCGATGTCAACAAACGTGTAGCTTACACCACCACAGCCGATACCACCCGGTCTTCCGGCTCGACCTGGATCAGTCGCACCCCCCGCGCGTAGCGGGAGAACGTGCTTACCTGGGTCGCCGGGAACCGGATCACCTTCCCCCCCGCCGTGGACAGGGCCACCTCGTCCCCTTCCGAAACGAGGATCGCTGTGACGAGCGACCCGCCGTGGGTATCGAGCTTGATCCCGATCACCCCTCGCCCACCGCGACCCTGGCTGGGAAGATCCGTCAGTTCCACGCGCTTCCCTTGCCCCATCTCTGTCACGAACAAGAGCCGCTGATCCGTCTCGCCCGGGGGAAGCCAAACCATCCCCACCACCCAGTCGTCTGGAGCGAGCCGAATCCCGATCACGCCCTTCGAGGGGCGGCGCGTGATGCGCACCTGCTCCTCAGGGAAGCGGATCACGTGTCCGCCCGCCGTGGCGAGGACCGTCTCCCCCTTGCCGCCGGTGATCGCCGCGTCCACAAGGCGGTCCTCCTCGGGGATCGAGTGGGCGAGGATCCCCTTCGTATGGGCGTTCGCGTAGTCGGAGAGGGAATTGCGGTTCACGATCCCCTGCCGGGTGGACAACAGGGCGTACCCGCCGTCATAGCCGCCCACCGGGAGCACAGTGCGGATTTCCTCATCCAACCCCATCTCCAGGAACTGGCGGAGGTTCTTCCCCACCGAATCGCGATCGCTGAGCTCCAGGCGCTGGAGGGGAAGCTTGAACACGCGGCCGCGGTCGGTGAACACGAGGAGGTCCTGGTGGGTGTGAGCGGCGACCATCGTCCGGAGGTAGTCCCCCTCCTTAGGACGGATCCCGATCACGCCCTTGCCGCCCCGGCCTTGGGCGCGGTACGCCTCGCAGCCCGTCGTGTTCACGTACCCCTTGCCCGTCACACACAGGATCACGTCCAGCCGCGGTGCGTCAAGGGCGGCGAGTTCGATTGCCTCCGACGACTCGACGATCGCCGTCCGCCGCGCATTGCCGTATTGGCTCGCGATCGCCTGGAGCTCCTCGCGGATCAGGTCATTCAATCGCCCAGGGTCGGCGAGCACGACCTCGTACTCCGCGATCTTCGCCTTCAGCTCAGTCAGTTCATCCTCGATCTTGCGGCGCTCGAGCTTCGTGAGCTGCGAGAGACGCATCTTGAGGACCGCATCGGCCTGCTTCGGAGAGAGGCCGATCTCCGCGGCGAGGAGGGCCTCCGCCTCGGCCGGCTCGGAGGCCCCGCGGATGATCTCGATCACCTGATCGAGGTTCTCCAGGGCGAGCTTGAACCCCCCCAGAAGATGGGCGCGTTCCCGGGCGACCTTGAGCCGGTGCTCGGTCCGCCGCCGGACCGTGGTCCGGCGGAAGGCGAGAAACGCCTTCAGGATCTCGGGCAGAGACAGGGTCCGTGGGTTCCCGTCCTGAATCACCAGGAAGTGGCAGGAGAACGTGCGCTCGAGCGGGGTCAGCTTGAGGAGGCGAGGCAACAGGCGATGCCCGTCCACGCCCCGCTTGAGCTCGACCACGATGCGCAGGCCTTCCCGGTCCGACTCGTCCCGGAGATCGGCGATCCCCTCCAGCGCCCCGTCCTTGGCCTTGGCGGCGATGTTCTCCAAGATCGTGGTCTTCCGTACCTGGTACGGGATCTCCGTGATCACGATCCGGTCGTCCTCCACGAACGCCCGGGCGCGGATGGTGAGCTTCCCCTCGCCTGTCTCGTACGCGGCGCGGATCCCTTCCCGTCCAACGAGGATCCCGCCGGTGGGGAAGTCCGGTCCTGGAACGAGCGGAAGGAGATCAGCCGCTGTCGCGTCCGGGTGATCGAGCGCGTACAAGGTGGCCGCGATCAGCTCCCCGAGGTTGTGGGGAGGGATCTGCGTCGTCATCCCCACCGAGATCCCCCATGCCCCGTTCGTGAGCAGGTGCGGGAACCGGGCCGGCATCACCTCCGGCTCCTCGAGCGAGCCGTCGAAGTTGGGGAGGAAGTCCACCGTCTCCTCGTCCAGCTCGTCGAGGAACTCCCGCGCGAGCGGGGCGAGGCGGGCCTCCGTGTACCGCATCGCCGCCGGCTCATCCCCGTCCACCGAGCCGAAGTTCCCCTGTCCGTCCACGAGCGGGTAGCGGGTCGAGAAGTCCTGGGCCAGACCGACCATCGCCTCGTACACGGCCATGTCGCCGTGGGGGTGGAACTTACCCATCACCTCACCGACGATGCGCGCCGACTTCCGGGGCGGCTTCCCCGGCAGGAGCCCGAGCTCGCGGAATCCGTAGAGGATGCGGCGCTGAACGGGCTTCAGCCCGTCGCGGACATCGGGGACGGCGCGGGCGCGGATGACCGAGACGGCGTAGTCGATGTACGACTGCTCCATCTCGTCTTCAATGAAGGCGGTCTCGATCCGTTCAGGCATGGGAACTCCCGAATCTTACGTCCGGGAAAGGCTCCTCACAAGTTCCCCCCCGTAGTCAGCCTCTGGTTGGACATCGCCTTCCGACACGCGTTACCCTTTGCAGGGCATGAAGCGGGCGTGGCTGGCGGTGCTGCTGGTGGGGGCAGGGTTCGGGCTGTTTGCCCTCATCCTCGTCTTCGTGGGACCCGATGCCGTGTGGCGGCAGGTCCAGGCGCTGGGACCTTTCGGCTTCCTGGCCATGGTCGGGAACGACCTCGTCGCAACCTTGTTGTGGGTCGCCAGCTGGGCGGTCCTTCTCCACGCCTTCGGCGCGCGCCTCCACCTGCGCACGGTCGCGGGAATCGGCGTGGCCGGGTTCGCTGTTTCGTACATCACGCCAGTCGCCTACGTGGGAGGGGAGCCCGTACGGGCGTGGCTCGCCTCTCAGAAGACCGGCCGCCCCCTGCCGACCGTGTTCGCAACGCTGTTCGTGGACCGGCTGCTGGCCGGGCTGAGCCTGGTCCTGTTCGCCGTGCTCGGCGGGGCGTTCACCCTCACCGGCGAGATCCTCTCCTCGACGGCCAAGCTCCAAGTGGGAGCGGGCCTTCTCGTCGTCGCGCTCGCCGTGGCCATGGGAGTCCTGAGCTTCGCCCGCAACTTCCACTGGCTGTCCCGAATCGTCGCCTCGCTGAGGCGCTTCCGTCGATCGTGGAACTGGCCTCAGGCGTGGGGAGAGAAGATTCACGCGATGGAAAACGAGATGCACGCCGCGTTCACCCGCTACCTCCCCTGGACCGCCCTCGCGTTCCTGCTTCAGTTGGCGAGCTTCTTCTGCACCTACCTCCGGCCGCAGATCTTCTTCTACTTCACCGAGGGCCGCCTGTTCTCCCTTTCAGATCTCGCCGTGTACTTCAACCTCAACGCGATCCTGACCACGTTCCTCTGGCTGACCCCCGCCGGCTTGGGCACCGCCGAAGGAGGTCGGGTGGGAATCCTCGGACTGGTCGAGATCTCACCCCAGGGAGCGATGGCGTTCTCCCTCACGGTGCGGTTCCTCGAGCTTTTGCTCGTGGGGGCGGGCCTCGTCTACCTGTCACGGGAAGGCCTGTTGACAATGTTTGGGAAGAAACTCACGCCGGGCGAGACCGGAAAGCACCTGCGTTCGGCGTTGAAGCTTGTGCGCGGGGTGTTCGAGGTCGGGGTGCTCTACCTGTGGGCTCTGATCCCAACTTGTTGGCGCAAGAAGCTGTTCGCCCGCCGGTTCCGCACGCCGGACCCCTGGAACTACGCCACAAGCCTCTACGAGAAGGAAAAATACGAGCGGAAGCTGGCAATCCTTCCCCGGTCCCCAGATCCCGCCCGTCCGCCCTACGACCGGGTGTTGGAGATCGGATGCGCCGAGGGCCAGTTCACCTGCCTCCTTGCTCGTGCAGGGGTGGGGGAGAACGTGGTAGGGGTCGACTTCGCCCCCCTGGCCGTGGAGCGGGCACGAAGCCATTGCCCTCATCGTGGGGTGGAGTTCCACCTCATGGACATCACGACGGAGCTCCCCGAGGGTGAGTTCGAACTTGTCTTCTGCTCCGAGGTTCTCTACTACCTCGGTTCGCTGGGACGGATCCGAGACCTTGCAGAACGCCTCTCCAGAAAGCTTCGGCCGGGGGGGCACGTGGTCCTCGTCGGCCCCTGGCCCGCAGGCAGGTTCTTTCACCGCCCGTTCCTCGCTCACCCCGAACTGCGGGTCGTGAAGGAGCACGTGGAGCGGGGACCCGCTCGACCCTACGTGATCACCTGCCTGGAGCGGGGAGGCCGACCGGTAGAGCCGGTGTTGTGAACACAGCGTACAGCTCGTTGGGGCGGACAAAACTTGCCAAGAACCGCCCATTCGTGATCCGTTGCGAGCTGTACGCGCGAATGGCCCTCAACTTCACTTCCATCAGTTCGTCGGTCATCTCATGACTGTGCCATGTCCAGTTACCCAACGCGGCGGGCACCGTCAGCGATTGGTCGGTAGCCAAGCGCCGGGGGTCAGGCCAGCTCGGGGCATGGACAATGTACAGGCGTAGCTGCGGCTCGTCGTCCATCTCCACCGTGGCCAGCGCCGCCAACACAAGCTGCACTGCAGCTCGATGGTCTGGATGCCCATCCTCGGGGTGGGGCATGTAGACCGTAGTCGGGCTGAACCGGCGTAGGATCACTGCAAGGTCGGCCACGAGGTCCTCTCCGCAGTACAGCGCACTGGTGTTGAAGCTGTTCCTGTAGAACGCGTAGTTCGCCTTCGTGAACGGGCTCGTGTACGGCGTTGCCCTCTTCCAGTTCGTACTAGCGAGAGCTGTGAGCCCAGCGTCCGGGTAGCCCAAGTACAGGGCCGAGGTCACGGGTACACCCAGAACGCGCAAAGCGGCCGCTGCTTCCTTCTGTCGCCGGTATCCCAAGGCTCGGTAGTCCTCGGCCCTCCGCAGAGGGTTGAGGGTGAAGAGACTTTTCGCAGCCCGGTTCGCATCACCGTTTGTCAGGAACACCACCAGGACCTGCTGGCCCGCCTGTTTGAGTTGGGCGATCGTTCCCCCGAGAGCCAGAAGCTCATCATCTGGATGGGGAGCGATCACGAGCACCCGCTCCACTCCCGAGATCGGAGCCGGAACCTCGACCCGCGGCGGGGAGGCCACCCACCACAGAAACAAGCTCAGGAACGGGTGCGGAACGCCGGGGATGAACCCAAGCGCCACAGGGAGGAGAAGGATCCCCCCCGCAATCCACACTCGCCGCGGAACCCGCTGTCTTCTCGCCACAAAGTCTCCATCATTATATACGCGCCTCCGTTCTCTCCGTTCGGCGTCCGGGGCGCGACCCTGTAAGATCCAAGCGATGACGCGAACGATCGGCGTTGACATCGGGGGGACCCGTACCCGTGTAGCAGCGGTGGCCACGGGACGGATCCTCGCCCGTCGCGTGTTCCAGACCCGCGGGGTTGAAGACGTCGAGACCGCCATCCGGGGGATTCTTGTGGAAACCGGATGGGGCAAGCCCACGGCAATCGGGGTGGGGGCACCGGCCCCGCTCGACATGCGCTCAGGACAGATCCTTTCCTGCCCAAATCTGCCCGGGTGGAACAACGTCGAGGTGAGAGAAGAGCTCCAGCGTGCGTTCGGATGTCCGGTCTACCTTGCGAACGACGCCACTTGCGCTGCGATCGGCGAACTCGCGTTCGGCGTCCGCTCCCGCGATTTCCTGTACATCACCTGGTCGACCGGCATTGGAGGTGGGATTGTCGCAGGAGGCCAGGTTGTGTGGGGAGCAACGGGTGGGGCGGGGGAGATCGGGCACATCGTTCTCCAGCCTGGCGGACCTCCGTGCGCGTGCGGAAAGAACGGGTGTCTGGAAGCGCTCGCCGGCGGGGCATCTTTGGCCCGTCTGGGAACAGAAGCGCTGGGCGCCCCCCTCTCCGCCAGGGATCTTGTCGTCCATGCCCAACGGGAGAATCCCGTTGCCGGCAAGCTCGTCCTCGACGCCTGCCGGGCGTTTGGACAGGGGATCGCCATCGTGTGGGAGATCCTCGAACCCGGGCTGATCGTCCTGGGGGGCGGGCTCACCGGATCGTGGGCGTTCCTCGGTCCTCAAGTCCTCGCCGCGGCCCACGGAATGGTCCGCGAGAGGCCACGGGTTGAGCTGACGCAGCTTGGCGACGACGCCGGGCTCCTCGGTGCTGCCTCCCTCTCCGCCTATACGCCAGCGGAGTGGCATTCCCCGTAGGGCTACTCACCCAAGGTATACCGGACCTCGGCTGTGACCCTGTCCAACCCTGTCCCGGAGAAGGACACGATCACCGAACCCGACCACGATGCCTGTGTGGTCGTCAGCGTGATGCTCCCCGATGCCGGCCTTGCAGGGCGAACGGCCATCCGTGCCTGGATCCGCGCGCTCTCCGCCTTCGCCCCGATGGTGATCGTCTGAAGGGCCGGACCAAAAGAGAAAGAGCTCTGGATGAACAACTCGTCGACCTCCGCCCCCAGCTCAAGCCCTGCTCCGGAGGTAGACAGCGACAGGCTGGCCCACCTCGTCCCCGTTACCCCCAACCTGAGTTCCCCGAACGGGTTCCCCCCAGGCCAGGCCAGGTTAGCGTTCGCCTCAATCCACCATAGATCCTGGTCTAACCGAACGAACGCCCAGCCCACCGCAGTCAAGAACCGCCCGCCGAGCAAATCGACAACCGTCGCCTTGCCTCCCACCTGGGAGGAGACAAGGCCGAGATCCGTTCCCCGGATTGGTTTCCAGGACCCCGTTGCCGACACATCCATCCGCCCCGTGGAGAGAACGCTCGTCTCGGCCCCCGTCGCCACCTCCCCCCACGTGGTGGTCGCCCCGAGTTGGAGGCGACGCAGGCAGCCACAGAGGAGATCCCCCTCGATCCGTCCCGACAGGTTGACCCCACCCACGTCCCCTGAGAGGTGGAACCACCCGACCCCACTTGGCCGCTCGCCAATCTCGAACCGAGTCCCCACCTCGCCTCCCAGCGCCAGGCCTACCGCCAACACGACCACCGTTGCGACTGCAGCTAGCTTCATCATCCCTCCAGTGCCGCAGCGACTGCGGCCACCGAACGCTTCACCGATGGAGTCCGAAACGGAACCGCAGCGCCATCGAGCTTGGCCATCGCTCCACCCTCATCGCGTACCACAGCAATGAAGTACTGCTGCTCAAACCCATCGTCGGTCGCGAACACGCGAAGAAGCGCTGACCCGCCGTGGGGCGCCAGGTAGACCGCCTTGACCACGAACGCACCGCCGGGCCACGTTTCCTTCAGCCCAACGAGGCCAGCAACGGCATCCGGCGTGACCGACCTCAAGATCCGCACATGAGGCATCGTTCCCTCCGCGATGCGCAGTGTACTCCCTCTCGGTCCCCGCTCCGCCCGAAGCCGCCAAATCCGCCGCCCCTGTCGCCGCCACTTCGCCTCGTAGCGCGAACCCGGACCGACCGTGGTCAGTTCCACGGGGCCCGAGAGCCCGAACCCCGCCGCCCGAAGTTCCTCAGCCGCGTCCTCCGCGTAAACGACCACGTCCGTGGTCAACTCGAACGTCCCGCCCGGCGCGAGAACCGTGACCAGCGTTCGGGCGAAGTCCTCATCCATCACCCGCCGTTCGGCGTGGCTCCGCTTCGGCCACGGGCAGGGAAAGTGGACGAACACCCGCGCAACGCCTTCGTCGCGGAAAAGCTCCCGCAGGGCGAACCGGCCGTCCGCGAGCGCGAGGCGGACGTGCTCCGCTCCGGCACGAGCGAGCTTACGGCCCGCCTTCGTCACACAGGTCAAGCTCGTCTCGAACCCAATCCAGTTCCAATCAGGGTGCTCCTGTGCTACCCCAGCGAGGAACTCCCCGTTCCCAAACCCGATCTCCACGGCAAGCGGCGCAGCCCGGCCAAACGCGGTAGCCCAATCGGGCGGGATGTGCTCCCACCGCTCCGGCGTCACCAGGTACCGCGTGAAGTCCACAGGGTGAGGATACCCGGTTACACTGGCTCCGTGAGATCAACGCGATCGGGCTTGCGCTGGCGAGATGTTCCGAAGATCGACGTCCACGCCCATGTCGTCCTCCATGAGCGGCCGGACACGGATCTCGTGCTGAACACACCGGACCAGATGCTGGCCGTGATGGACGAGCACCACGTCGAGCAGGCGGTCGTTCTTCCCATCAACTACCCCGCGTACTTCCCTCTCACGGAAGAAAGACAGCGGGACTGGCTTCCGGCGAACAACGATCGCCAGGCAGACCTGATGCGCGAATCCGCGGGGCGGTTCGTCGCGTTCGCCGACTGCGCTGTGGGGGAGACGTACGCGCCGCAGCGGGTTCTCGCTGAACTGGAGAGGGCTGTGGGAGAGCTGGGGCTCTGCGGGTTGAAGGTCCACCCCTCCAACCTCAAGGTCCCCGCCGACGATCCTCAACTGCTACCAATCGTGCGGGCCGCGGCCCGGCTGGGGATCCCGATCGTCTTCCACTCCAACCCGTGCGCCTACGACCGCCCGTTCGACCTCTCCGCGCCGGCCCGGGTGTATGAGCTCCTCACGGCGTGCGACCTCGTGGAAGAGGTCGTGGTCGTGATCGCCCACCTGGGAGGGTTCGGCTTTCACGAGGTTCTCGGCGGATTCGGGTACGTGGACTTCTCCGGGACCCTGCTCAGCGTGTGCGAGCTCTACGGGACAGCGTTCGCCGAGCGGCTCCTCCGGGCGATCGGTCTCGACCGGGTTCTGTTCGGGACCGACTACCCGATCCACCCCTACGAGCAGTACTACGCGGTCCTCGACCGGATGAGGTTCACCCCAACCGAGGTAGAGAGGATCGCTTACGGCAACGCCGCCCGCCTCCTCGGCGCGGCTTGACGAAACTACCTCCCTGGCTTGCGGGGCTCGATCCTCGGGGCCGCGCCCGAGGCGACGAGCTCCCTCCCCCGCTCGGCGAGCTTGTACTTCTGGACCTTCCCCGACGCGGTCATCGGGAAGTCCTTGCCCACGATCACGTACCGCGGCACCTTGAACGCCGCGATCTGGCGGGCGCAGAAGTCCACAACCTCCTGAGGGTCAAGCGCGTGGCCGTCGCGAGGGATGATGAACGCCATCCCCACCTCGCCCATCACCCGGTCCGGCACCCCGACCACAGCCACGTTCTGGACGCCGGGGTGGGTGAACAGGACCTCCTCGATCTCCGCCGGGTAGACGTTGAACCCGCCCACGATGTACATGTCCTTCTTCCGACCCACAATGCGCACGTACCCCTCTTCGTCGAGGGTAGATAGGTCCCCCGAGTAGAGCCAGCCCTCGTCGTCGATCACTTGGCGGGTGGCATCGGGGTTCTTCCAGTAGCCGAGCATCACGTTGTACCCGCGGCAGGCCAGCTCGCCAGTCTCTCCGAGGGGCACCGGCTGCCAGGCATCATCCACTACCCTGACCTCGATCCCGGGGAGGGCCTTCCCCACGGTCTCCACCCGCTTGTCGATCGGGTCGTCGAACCGGGTCATCGTGATCACAGGCGACGCCTCGGTGAGTCCGTAGCAGATACAAACGTTGCACCCCAGGTCGTCCATCGTCCCCCGCATCACCTCCACCGGGCACGGCGCGCCGGCCATGATCCCCGTGCGGAGGCTGGACACGTCGTACGGCTTCCCGGCGGCCACCGCCTTCCGCTGCTCGTCCAGTTCCAGGACGAACATCGTCGGGACGCCGTAGAGAACGCTCACCTTGTGCTTCTGGATCAGGTGGAGGGCTTCGTCGGCCTTGAACACGGGCACCGGGACGATGCCCGCCCCCCACGTGACCGCACCGAGGATCCCCATCACACACCCGAAGCAGTGGAAGAAGGGAACCGCGAGGAGGAACACGTCCTCCTCGGATACACGCATCACCTCCGTGATCTGGCGGGCGTTCTCGGCCATGTTGATGTGAGAGAGCATCGCCCCCTTGGGGTGACCGGTCGTTCCCGAGGTGTAGAGGATGAACACGCAGTCCTCGGGCCTCATCGCCCCCTGGCGCCGAGCGAGTTCAGCCTGAGCGGCCTTGTCCTCGCCCAGCTTCAAGACGTCGATGTACGGGCGCAGGCTGGGAGCCGCCCCGCTGACGGTGATCGCTTCCCGGAGGTGGGGGAGGTTCGGCCGCACCTCAGCGAGCATCGCCGCGTAGTCGATCCCGAGGAACCCTTGGGCGACGAACACCGCTTTCGCCTCGGCGTTCCCGAGGATGTACTCCACCTCGTGGGTCTTGTAGCGGGTGTTCATCGGCACAACCACCCCGCCGGCTTTGGCGATGGCGAAGTACGCCGCGATCCACTCCGGGATGTTCGACATCCAGATCCCGACCTTGTCGCCCGGCTCGATCCCCAGCTTCACCAGACCCGCCGCGAGCCGGTCCACCTCTGCGGCGAGGGCACGGTAGGGGATCGTCTGGGCCTCGTAGAACACGGCGGGCCGATCGGGAAACTCCTGGGCGGTCTCGTCGAGCACTCGGGACAACGTGCGCATCCTCTCTCCTCCTTGGATTCTCTTCACCGAAGTGTAGACGGGGCCTTCCCCGATCGCCAGCCCCCACAGCCGCACGCTCCGCTCGACGTGGGCAAGGTGATGGGTGTTGACGGCGGTCCACCGAACGACTACGCTTTAGCGGAATCTGGCTATAGCCAACCATGCCTAAGAGCTGTCTGACCGGCGAAGTCCCGTTCAAGGTCGGCGGAATCGTCGAGCCCCCCTACTTCGTGGGTCGGGCCGAGGACCTCGCAGAGCTCTCCCGTGACCTTCGGGGGCTCGCCCAGAACCGCCTCATCCTCGCGCCGCGCCGGCTTGGAAAGTCCTCGCTTCTCCACAACCTACGTCTCTCGGTGCAGACCGAACGCGACCTGCTTGTGCCCTATGTGAACTGCCGCGACGTGGCGAGCTACGCGGACTTCCACCGCGCGACCGTGTCCGCCCTCCTCGCCGAACTCGAGCGTACCCGACCCGTAAGCGGGCTTGTCAAGCGCTACGCGGAAGTGTTCAAAGGCCGGCTGACGCGAGCCCTGGAGCGATTGGAGGAGATCGGTGGGGCAATCGGCGAAACAGGCAGGGTTTACCTCAAGTTTCGGGACCGAACGTTGGATGAACGCGAACTGGCCCGGGACACGTTCCGGTTCTTCCGCGCGCTGGCGGAGGAGAAGCGGGTCAAGATCGTGTTCATGCTCGACGAATTCCAGGAAGTGGCCGCTCTCGATGGGTACATGTTCAACCTTCTCAAGAAGGAACTCGATCTTCCGAGCCAGGTCCGGTACTTCTTCTCAGGGTCCTCGATGAGGCTGATCGGGCGGATCTTCCTCCACGAGGAGGCTCCCCTCTACCTGATGGTGTCCCGGCACTTCATGGGACCGCTCCGCGAGGACGTCGTGGCGACGTTCGTGCAGGAGCGTTTGGCTCTCGCCAACCTGAAGATCAAGCCCACCACCGCTCGACGCATCCACGACCAGACGGGGGGAATCCCGTTCTACGTGCAGAAGCTGGGTGCGATCCTCGTCCAAAGGTCGCTGCTTGATGGAACCAGCGTGATCAGCGTGGATCACGTGGAGCGCGCGTCCAGAGCGATGAACGACGAACTCGACAGCGAGTTCGAAGTCCGCTGGCTACACCGGTTCAGCCCCCTGCAGCGCCGCATCGTGCACGGTCTGGCCAGTCTCGGCCAGGCGCGGGTGACGGAACTCGCCGCCCACATCGAGGCCAAGCCCACCGATATCTCCTCGTCCCTGAGCCGACTGAGAGAGATGATGGTCATCGCCCAGCAGGAGGACGGGAGTTACGTTCTTGTCGACATCGTGTTTGCCCGTTGGCTCAGGAAAGCCTGAGCAGGAGTCGGCTATAGCCATGCATGGCTATGACGCGTTGATCGCACCGGGAGGAGAAGAGGGGCATCCGATGGAGAAGTCTGATCCACTTGCGCGGTTCAACCCCGTGGTTGCGGACTGGTTTCGGGCAACGCTGGGGATGCCGACCCCGGCCCAGGTGCTCGGCTGGCCGTCCATCGCTGCGGGGCAGCACACCCTGATCCTCGCCCCCACGGGGTCCGGGAAGACCCTCGCCGCGTTCCTGTGGGCGCTCGACCGCCTCCTCACGCAGCCCCCCGAGCCCTC
>JAGUVP010000284.1 GCA_020062805.1 Candidatus Bipolaricaulis sp. | reverse complement strand
GCCCGAATCGCGACGTAGGAAAGGAGGAGCGCGAAGGTGTCCAAAAACACGTGGGCGGCGTCGGAGAGGAGGGCAAGGCTCCCCGTGAGGAGGCCGCCCACCACCTGGCCCACGCACACAAGACCCGTCACCCCTGCGGCGAGGAGGAGTCGTCGTTCCATCGGCCCATGGGAGTGCACGGCGGATGGATGATCCCAACGAGTGCTCATGAGCGCAAGGGGTCAAGTTGACCGCGATCATGGGAAACGCTACCCTTCATGCCATCTTCGTCCAACGGGGGTGCGTGCGCGTGAAGGGACATCAGCTGAAGCGGGGTGGTCGCCTTTGTCGTGGCGCGTCCCCGTCTTGTCGCCAGCCAGTCCAGATCTAGCTTTTCCGTCGCGTCGTCGTTGATCGTTCCACCCCACGGGAGGTCAGGGTGCCTATCCATGCCAGTGTGACCGAGTTCATCGGGAACACCCCTCTCGTTCGCCTGGGGCGGATCGGCCAGGGAATTGCCAGCTTCATCCTCGCCAAGCTCGAGATGCGGAACCCGCTGGGAAGCGTCAAGGATCGGATCGCGTGGGCAATGATCCGCGATGCGGAGGAGCGGGGCGTGCTCAAGCCGGGCGGAACGGTGATTGAGCCGACCTCGGGGAACACCGGGATCGGACTGGCGTTCGTGTGTGCCATCCGTGGGTACCGCCTGATCCTGACCATGCCGGAGACGATGTCCGAGGAGCGGCGGGCGGTCCTCGCCGCCCTCGGGGCGGAACTGGTTCTCACCCCCGGCGAGAAGGCGATGCCCGGTGCGGTGCGTCGGGCAGAAGCCCTGGCCGGGGAACTGGGGGCGTTCATGCCCAACCAGTTCGAGAACCCGGCCAATCCGCGATCTCACGAGCGGACCACGGCTGAGGAGATCTGGCGGGATACCGGCGGGAGGGTGGACATCCTCGTTGCCGGCATTGGCACCGGGGGCACGATCACCGGGGTGGGACGGTTCCTCAAGCGTCACCGGCCGGGGGTGCGCATCGTGGGCGTGGAGCCCGCGGCATCGCCGGTCCTGTCCGGAGGAGCCCTGGGTCGGCACAGGATCCAGGGGATCGGGGCCGGATTCGTGCCCCCGATCCTCGACCGGTCGGTGCTGGACGAGATCGTAACCGTGACCGAGGACGAGGCGGAGGTGATGACCCGGCGCCTGGCCAGCGAAGAGGGGATCCTGGCTGGGATCTCGTCAGGAGCGGCCGTTGCCGCGGCGCTGCGCGTGGTTCTCCGCCGCGAGGCAGTAGGGAAGACGGTGGTCGTCATCCTTCCCGATACAGGGGAGCGGTACCTGTCCACCTCGTTGTTCCGGGCTCAAGGAGCAGCGGATGTTTAGCCGGGTCCGTGAGGACCTCGCGGCGATGCGTGCCCGTGACCCGGCAGCGGGGTCTTGGCTGGAGGTTCTCCTCTGCTATCCCGGACTGCACGCGGTGTGGCTGCACCGGATCAACCACTGGCTGTGGCGGCATGGGTTGCGGCTCCTGGCGCGGGTGTCTGCCCACGGCGCGCGGGCGGTGACGGGGGTGGAGATCCATCCCGGAGCCCAGCTTGGCCGGCGGGTGACGATCGACCACGGGATGGGGGTCGTGATCGGCGAGACGGCGGAGGTGGGTGACAACGTACACCTGTACTCGGGTGTGATCCTGGGCGGCGTGTCGCGGAAGCGCGGGAAGCGCCACCCCACGATCGAAGACGGCGTTGTGATCGGAGCGGGGGCGGTGCTGCTGGGGCCGATCCGGGTGGGGAGAGAGGCGCGGATTGGAGCGGGTGTGGTTGTCCGGAGCGATGTGCCGGCTGGGGGCACGGTTCTCACGCCACCCCCGACGGTCTGTTGTGGGGCCGCGTCCGCGGAGGTCAACTCCCGTACAACCAACGGTAGATGAGCCAGGAGTCGAGGACCTTCACCAGGTACTCGCGGGTCTCGGTGGAGCGGAGGAAGGCGGGCAGGTCTCCGGGGGTCGTTGTTCCACCGGCCGTCCACCGGCGGAGGTTTCCCGGCCCACCGTTGTAGGCGGCGACGGCCCAGGCCAGGTCTCCCCCGAACTGGTCGAGGAGGTGCCGCAGGTACCATGTTCCCAGCCGGATGTTGTAGTCAAGGGAGAATAGGTCCGCTTCCCGGTACGGGATCTTGAGCTTGTCCTCCGCGATCCAGCGGGCGGTGGAGGGGAGGAGCTGCATCAAACCCCGCGCATCGGACGAGGAGACGGCGGTGGGGGAGAACCCGCTCTCCTCCCGGATCACCGCCAGAATGAGGTACGGGTCCACCTCGTACACCCCGGCCCAACGGAGGACGGTGTCCCACCACGCCAGCGGGTAGGACAGGTGGTACGCACGGGGGCAGGGAGCCGCGACCAAGACGGCTCCTCCAACTCGGAACGCGTTCCGCCAGTCTCCTTGGGCAACGTACCACTCTCCAATGGCGAGCCGCTCCGGGGCGGAGCCGCGGGTCGAGGCGATCGCCAGCTCTACCTCCGCCCATCGTCTCCCATCGCCGTCTGGAAAGGCCTCGATCAAGGCATTTGCTTGCGCCACCGCGGCAGGAGAAGCAGGGCGGGGGTCCGTGCTAAGAGAAGGGACGGGCCGGGACACCCCGACGAGCCAGGCGAAGGCGGGGGAG
>JAGUVP010000066.1 GCA_020062805.1 Candidatus Bipolaricaulis sp. | reverse complement strand
GTTCGCTCCCGATGTGGGCCGTGACGGGGTTTCTGGGGGCGTTGGTCTTCCCCACGGTGAACGCCTCCAGCCAGGCGATCTGGCAGTCGAAAGTCCCTCCCGACCTCCAGGGGCGGGTGTTCTCGGTGCGGCTGATGATCGCTCAGATCGGGGCGCCGCTCTCGATGCTCCTCGCCGGGCCGATGGCGGACCACGTGTTAGAGCCGGCGATGCGTGAGGGCGGGGCGCTGGCGTCCACGCTCGGCCCTGTGGTGGGCACCGGACCCGGGGCAGGGATGGCGCTGATGCTTGTCCTGGGAGGGCTTCTCGGGGCGGGCGCTGCGCTCGCCGGACTCCTCTACCGTCCGCTGCGGACCGTTGAGGCAACGATCCCCGACCACGACACGGTTCCCGCGGCGCCCCCAGCCGGGGCGTCTACGGCAGTGGCTCGTCCCCGTACAGCCTGAACCCTTCTTGCGGAAAGTCCGCGTCGAAGGCGAAGGCCTCCTCGACCCCGGAGCGGCGCATGACGACGAAGCTCGCGCAGTCGACCAGGCTGAGCCCTCGCTTTCCCCGACGCGCCAGCAGATCCACCGCCTCGCGGTGGTCGTGAGCCGTGATCCAGTGGCTTTGGAATGCGGTGGCCTCCTTCAAGAACCGGAGGGCGATGGTGAGCCCCAACCGGTGTTGCAGAAGGGCGGCGGCCTCCGCAAGTAGGTAGGAGTGGACGACAAGCGTATCCCGATCGTCGATCACTTGCTGAAACAGACGCCGTGCCCGGGTGTGATTGGGGTCTGCCCGGTCGGCCAGCGCGTAGATCGCGGACGTATCGAGGAGAATCACGACCTGGAAGGGTGTCCGGCCTCGGCCAGCGCCTCGTCGTGGTGCTCGGAGACGGGAGCCAGATCCTTCTGATCCGACCGGCCCGCTCCGACAAACGAGAACGTGGGCGCATCGAAACGGTCGTGCTCCAACCCCAGGTGGTGGCGGAGAATATCCCGGACCACCGCAGCCATGGACGTACGTCGGGCGTGGGCCTCCTCGCGAAGCCTCTCGTGCATCTCCTCATCGACCTGGATCTGCGTGCGCCGCATCTGTACCTCCTTCTCGGTCGTCAGCCTAGATTATACCTTACAGCATGACGCCATGCTGTCAACCTATGCCCGGCGGCTGGGCGGTGGTGGACGAGTCCGCGGACCTGCGGTTCGCGGGCCTCCTTGCTGCGCACTGCGCGCATGTGAGTCGGCGCGCGGACTCCCACTGTGCACAGCACGAGGTCTGGAGGAGCCCGTTCACTCGAATCCAACAGCCGTCGGGCATGAAGCCCGACGCTACGTTTCGCGGTAGATTGCTGTTCAGCCGCGCAAATCCAATGCTCTGCGCACCTGCCTGCCGGCAGGGCGGACGGGCGGTCAAAGGCTCCGCGGGACGTTCTCACCCTGATGAAATCGCGCTCCTGTCACCCATCACATCTCGGCTGGTTCGCCGGGCACGCGGGGGAACAGGCGGACCTCCCGCACATGAGGGAGGCCCCCGAGGAACCGCACCAGGCGCTCGATCCCGATTCCGAACCCCGCTGATGGAGGACGGGCGACAGAGAGGAGCGAGCCGTACACCGCGGGATCGAGTCCTTGTCGCCGGATGCGGTCGCGGATCTGGCCTGGCTCGTGCTCGCGCTCGCCCCCCGAGAGGGCCTCGCCGTACCCTTCGGGGTAGAGGAGGTCCATGTCGAGGAGCACGCCCGGACGGGAAGGATCCTCCCGGTCGTAGAACTCGCGGACCTCGGCAGGAAAGTCCACGATCCAGATCGGATCCTCGGCTTTACGGGAAAGGAGTTCCTCGAACCCCTCGCCGTAGCGTGCCTTCGCGTCCCGGTAGGGAATGCGGTCGAACGGCGCTCGCAGCTCGGTGAGCTCGCGGCCCAGCGTCCCCAGTTCGCGAGAACAGGCGCCCCGGACCCTCTCCACGATGTGGACGAGGAGCCGCTCGCCGAGGGCGAGCATGCCGTCGCGGGTGGCGTCCCGCACCTCGAGGTCGAGCTGGACGAACTCGAACAGATGCCGCCCGGTTCCTCCCCAAGTCGCCGGCTCGAGCCGGATGTTGGGAGAGAGACAGAAGATCTTGTCGAGCACTTGAATCGCCGCCTGCTTGTGGAAGATCATGCTTGTGGTGAGATACCACTCCTGGTCGTAGGCCCTGATCGTCGCCCGACCGATTGTGTGACGGAGTGGATCCGTCACCGGAGCGATGATCACCGGCAAGAGCTCCACGAACCCTTCTCGGCGCAGCAGCTCCCGTGCCGCGTCCAGTGCCACGTCCGTTATACGCAAGATCGCGACTTTTCGTTCGTCAACCATGAGACCTCCCTTGGGAGACAACACACGGCCTCGCCCGATCGAGGGCACAACCGGTCAGAAGAGCTGGAGACGAAGGTTGTTACGCCCCGGCAGGGGCGTTGGGATTGGCGGGGCCCCAAGGGAGATCGGCTGAGAAGATCGCGTGTCTCGTGGTCATCACCCCGCCCATATGTGGATGGGGTGTAGCCTAGCGAGGCGCGCCTTCTTCGTCAAGCGCTTGATCTTGGTGGCATGAGCCGTGAAAGGGGCTGCGCGCCGCTGGGAGCGCCTACAGCAGCTCCCCGGCTCGCTTCAGGAACGCCACCACCAGTTTCAGCGTTGCTTCGAGGTCCGACAGGTACAGGGTCGAGACCGGGGAGTGGATGTACCGACACGGCACGGATACCACGCCGGCGAGGATCCCGCCCCGCTCGAGGTGGATCGCCCCCGCGTTGGTGGACCCGTAGGCAGGGAGCTTGTACTGGTAGGCGATCCCGTTCTCGTCGGCGATCTTCTCCAGGAACCGGGCGAGCTTGGGCTTGACCGTGATCGACCGGTCGGCGAGGGTGATCGCCGGCCCGTGCCTGAGCCGGACCGGCTGCTTGGCCTCGGGAACGCCCGGCATGTCCGCCCCGATCGTTCCCTCCAGGGCCAGGGCGAGCTTCGGTGCGATCCGGTACGCGGCGACCTTCGCCCCCCGCAGGCCACCCTCCTCGTGGACCGAGAAGTTGGCCACCAGCTTGTAGGGGAGCTTCTCCTTCGCCAGGATGCGCAGCGCTTCCGCAACCACGAGACACCCCGCCCGGTCGTCGAACGCCTTCCCGGTGACGTACCCCTCCTGCAGGCGCAGGAACGGGTAGTGGATCGTCGCTGGGTCGCCGATGTGCACACCGAACGCCTCCGCCTC